>CAMBWG010000290.1 GCA_945871415.1 uncultured Desulfovibrio sp. | reverse complement strand
AAGCGGGGGGGCTGGGGGAAGGAAACAGCCCTTGTGCGCCAGCCGCGACCGAATGGCGGCCGCAGGCCGTGCCCGTTGCGACGAAGGAATCTACGGGTATCGACAGCAGAGATAATGGGACCCTCCCCCCAGAAGAACTATTCAGTGTTAACACGCCTTAACGTATGGTAGCGGCCTTGGGAAGGAAGGGCAAGGCTGTTTTCCGGAGGTGCGTTGAAAAACGAAAAAGCGCCCTCCGGCGGAGCCGGAGGGCGCGGAATAACGAGGGATGAGCCGGTTACTTGCTCTTGTTCTTGTAGAGCTTGTTGACTTCAAGGAGCACGTCCTGCGTGAGGTCCATGCTCTTGTCGGCGTAAAGGACGCCGCCGGCCGTGATATCGACCACGAAGTTGAAGCCCTTGCGCTGAGCCACTTCATAGGTGGCGTTGAACACGAGGGTCACCATATCCTGACGCAGCTTGATTTCTTCCTGTTCAACCTTGCGGAGGAAGTTGCGGGTCTTCTGATCCAGTTCCTGCTTCAGACGGATGAATTCCAGCTTCTTTTCTTCGCTGGCCTTGGGATCCTTGAGGGCCTCGGCCTTCTTCTTCAGGGTTTCCCCCTGCTTTTCCAGAGCTTCACGCTCCTTGCCGTATTTGCTTTCCATCTGCTTCTTGGCGGCCTTGGCGGGGTCGCTCTGGGTGGCGACGGCCTGCATGTCCACCACGCCGATCTTGGCGGCGGGGGCGGTGGTGGCGGCTTCGTCGGCAAAGGCGACGCCGGCCATCATGACGCAAAGGGCAAGGGTCATGAGCAATACTTTACGCATTTGTAACTCCCTCTTCTTTCACTGACGTTATATCGTCCTTGCGGTATCGCGCGCACTGTTGCAAATCCCTGCCGGGAGCGGCAGGCGAAATGTGGGTGCGGCGTTTGCGGACGCACTGGGCGAACATGCTTCACATAGCATCAGCGCCCTTGCCCGTCAAGGCGTTCTCGGCGGTCCGGCGTTTCAGCAGGCGGTTCTTGTAGGCAAGAATACCTTCCGCGATGCCTTCGGCCAGCGCCAGGCGATACCTGGCCTGGAGCAGACGTTTTGCTTCGGCGGGATTGGTGCAGTAGCCCAGCTCCACAAGGACGGCGGGCATGTTGGCCCCGAGCAGCACATGGAAGGGAGCCGAGCGCGCGCCGTTGTTCTTGACCACAAAGCCGCGTTTTTTGAGCCGGAAGATGGAAAGGCGCTGAATATCGCCTGCCAGCCTGCGGCTTTCTTCCTGACGGGCCGAGAGCATGACGTCGGCAAGAATATCCTGAAGGTCGCCGATGCGGCGGTCGCTGCGGGCGTTTTCCAGTGCGGCGACGCGGGCGGCCTGCGGGTTGCTGGCCATGTCAAGGAAGTAGGTTTCAAAGCCGTTGGCCGAAGCCGACGGGCTCGCGTTGATGTGGATGGACACGAAGATGTCTCCGCGGGCCGCGTTGGCTTTTTCGGTACGGCTGCTGAGGCTGAGAGTCGCGTCTTTGGTACGGGTATAGACCACCTCAAGGCCGTTATCTTCCAGCAGACGTCCGAGCGTCATGGCGACGTCAAGCGTAATGACCCGTTCGGTCAGATCATTATGTTGCGTGCCGGGATCGCGGCCGCCGTGCCCTGCGTCAATGACGACGCGCCCCACGGAAAGGCCCAGCTGACTGACAAGGTTGGTGCGTCCGGCGCGGACGAGCTTGTGCCGGGGCGGCATGGTCTCGTTTTCGGCATAGGCGGGCCCTTCGGCCTTGCGCGGCAGGGGCGTGTTGCCCGAGGCCACGGAAAGCACGATGCGGAAGGGATCGCGCAGGGTGCGGATGTCGTAGCGGCGCACGTCGCGGAATTCAAATTGCAGGTTGGGGCCTTTCTTGCCGTCGCGCACGCGCACAGCCTGAAGGAGGCTGCCGCGCACGGTGACGCCGCGGCGCACGTCCTTGACCACGGAGGCGTCGTCGATTTCGAGCAGCACCTTGTCGGGGGCGTTTTTCTTGCCCTTGACGAGTCGTGCGCCATAGGTGGTGGGGGCGCTCAGCTCCAGCACGATCTCCACGCTGTTTTTGCCCGGCGAATCCCAGGAAAGGGTCTGCACTTCCGGCCGGGCATCCCGGGGGGCCGGACTGCGGGCGGGAGTCTTCTCGATCTGCGGGGCGGGCAGCCCCTTTTGCAGAGATGCCACCGCTGTCGGGGGCGCAAGCTCCTTGCGCAGGGCAACGGCCTTTTCCTTCATGTCGCCGGAGGGATAGTCCTTGAGCTGACGATCCAGCAGCGTCCGGGCGGCATTTTTATTGCCGAGATGTTCCGCCTGAATGCGGGCCGCGGCCAGCAGGGCATCATCGGCAAGAGCGCTCCTGGCGTAATCGTCGGGCACGGCAAGATAGAGCTCCACAGCCCGGCGAAATTCGCCGGAGAGGTGGGAGCAGCGGGCCAGCTCTTCCTGACTGACAGCCGCACGGAAGGCCGAGGCCGGGCCGAGCACGGGATGTTTGCGGGCTTTTTGCAGCGTCAGGAACTCGTCGCGCAAATCTTCCCAGGGCTGACGCTGGCAGGAACGTACCTTGTCCTTGCGCAGAGCGGCCATGCGATCCTTGGCGGCGCGGTAGCGCTGCAGCAGTTCCTCGGCGGAAAGGACGGGCGTCGGCGCGGGGGGCGGCGCATCGTCAATCTTGCTCTGGACGGGCTGCGCCACCTTGCGGGCCTCGGGCGAGGTCCTGCCGTCGGCGGAGGCCCGCAGCCCCTTTTCCATGGCCAGGGCCTGCGGCAGCATATCGCCGTCGGGGTACTGCCGTTTCATGCGGGCGATGAGCTCCAGCGCGCCTTTGTCGTCCTTGAGCCAGGCCGCGCGCAGGCGGGCGGCGCAGTAGAGGGCGTCGTCGGCAAGACGGCTGTCGGCATGACGCTGCGCGACCTGCTCATAGCAGGCAACGGCATTGAGCATATCTTCCCGGGCAAAGGAACGGCGCGCCAGCTCTTCCAGCGTTTCAGCGGCACGGAAGAGCGCGGCCGGTCTGTTGGGCCACTTGGGATCGTTCTGGTAAATGGACTGAAATTCCTTGGCGATGTTCTCCCAGGGCTCGCGCAGACCGGCGCGCTTTTCGTCCATTTTGAGACGTTCGGCGCTTTCCTTGGCCGCGGCGTAGCGTTTTTCCGTGGGAGGAAGGGCGCTGTAACCGGCGTCGTAGCAGCACATCACCAGCAAACAGAGCCCCACGATGAACAGGAGAGGAGGCGCCAGACGCTTGCTCAGAGTCGGGCCCTGCTTTCCGGCCTTGGAGGATTCGTCGTTCTTGCTCATGGCGTTCGCTTGCAATGACGTTACGCCGCACGCGCTTGCAGAGACCTGCGACGCAGGACTCGAAAGGCGGACGTGCGACTGATGGGTGAGAAAGATTGGAGAAACCCTAACGCAGAAAAAGCGCGAGCGCAAACGTCAACACTTTTTAATTTATCTAAATTTTTTCTATAAAATGACAAAGATACTGTAGTACAAATGTATAATAATTGTGAAAGATATTGTTGTTAGGCTGGTGTCATGTAAAAACGTATCGCAGTGGCCTGTATGAAACAGGAGAAAATTTTTTCTCGAAAAAATTCCTGTCGCGAGCCGAAAGAGCCGAAAAGGAGGCTTGAGGCAACAAAAAGAACGCCGTGTGCGGCTCGGCGTTCCAGGATAATCCCAAGAGATTTTTAGAGCATTTTCAGTTTGGAATGCCTTGCATTTCAAACCATACGACCTGTCGCTTCGCGGAAAAGGCGCGGTTTTTCCGCGAAACGACAGGCCGGGCGGCGCTGTGCCGCCGCCTCGTGTTTCACCTTTTTCAAAGTT
>CAMBWG010000289.1 GCA_945871415.1 uncultured Desulfovibrio sp. | reverse complement strand
GGTGAAACGCGAGGCGGCGGCACAGCGCCGCCCGGCCAGAAGTGAGCGGAAAAACTGCGCTTTTTCCGCGAAACGACAGGCCGTATGGTTTGAAATGCAAAGCATTTCAAACTGAAAATGCTCTAGGTACAGGGGATTTTCCGGGGGAAGGGGCCCCCCTCCCCCTGGCCCAATCCCCTTCCCCCAGCGCGCTTTTTTCAGCAACGCAATCCGGGGGTGGAAACATATTTCCCGACAGAAACAACGAAAAGGCCGCCATCGGAACGATGGCGGCCTTTGTATTGCGAAGGACAGGAGGCCGAGGGAGGGCAGGTACGGCCTCCCGCCTTCGGAAAATTCTTCTGTATCTCTTCACAGAAACGGACGTTTTCTGTCAGATTCCTGTGCAAATTCTTTGTAACGGGCGCAGCGTCTTTCCCTTTCGCGCCAGACGCCTTAAGGAAAGAACCTGAACTTGAAGAAAATAATACAGGAATACCTTTCCAATGTAAAGTCCGGCGCGTTATATTACGGAGAAAAACCGCACAGCCTTTCTTTTCTATCCGTCGGGGACGGTCAGCCGGGGAAAGGCTGCGGCGTTCCCGCAGCCTTCCATCCTCCCGAATAAAGCGCGCTGGGGAAGGATGAGGGGCCTGGGGGGGAAGGAAACCCCTTGCGCGCCAGCCGCGACCGAATGGCGGCCGCAGGCCGTGCCCGTTGCGACGAAGGAAGCTACGGGCATCGACAGCAGAGATAAGGGTTTTCCTCCCCCCCAAAAAATCAATCAATCCTGCGTCGCGACAGCCTAGCGGGCCACGGCAAGAATGACCTGCGGGGCCTTGACGATGGCGGTGGCGGCCACGCCGGGGGCGAGGCCCAGACCGGCGGCGCTGGCGTTGGTGATGATGGCGCAGAGGTTGAAGCCGGCGGCGGTACGGATTTCCACTTCGGAGTTGACCGCGCCCTTTTCCACGCGGGTCACCTGACCGTCAAACTGGTTGCGGGTGGAAAGCAGATACTTGTCGGCGTCCGTCATCACCAGCACGGTGCTGGCCTTGATCATGGCGATGCAGGGCTTGCCGGGGGCAAGGCCCAGCTTGCGGGTGCTGTTGTTGGTGATGATGGCCACGATTTCCTGACCGCCTTCCACGGTCAGCACGATTTCGTCATTGATGGCGCCGGGACGGATTTCTTTCACGGTACCGTTGAACACGTTACGAGCGCTGGTCTGCATAATTCTGTCTCCTTGTGAGCTATCGGGCGCGTCGGCCCGTTCTTGTCTGCCCCTTCAAATAGGCGGTTTTCAGAAAAATGCAAGCGCATTTTTTATGTCATTTTTCATTTTTTATCATAACATATTTACATAATAAAAAAATTTTTAAAAATAAAAGTCCTTGTTTTATAATAAATCGTGACTTTTGTCTGCCGGACAGGGCCGGAAAAAGCAAACGCGCCGCTCCATGCCGGGCAGAATCTGCGTTTGAAAAACAAGGCCGGTCTGCCTCCTGCGCTCCTCTCCATGAGAGCGTTTCAGCTTTGAAAAAGGTAAAACGCGGGGCGGCGGGAATGCGTCACACGCTTTTTCCTGAAATCGCGTCCCCCTTTTCAAAATTGCCAAAGACGGTATTCTGGACAGTGCGCGTATCCGGCGGCCGTCCCGCGGGGCGGCCGCCTCACCCACAGATACAGGAGAAAGCCATGACCGTCTGTTCCCGTCGTTTGCTGCTGCGTGCGCTTCCGGCCTCGCTGCTGGCTCTCTGCCTCGGCCTTGCGCCTCTGAGCGCCCGCGCCGCGGAAATCTTTGTTTCCGCTGCCGCCAGCCTGACCAATGCTTTTAAAGAAGTGGCCGCCGAATTTGAAAAAACCGCTCCCGGAACAAAGGTGCATCTGAACTTTGCCGCCTCCAATCCGCTGCTCAAGCAGATGCTGGAAGGCGCGCCCGTGGACGTCTTTGCTTCCGCCGATCAGGAAACCATGGACAAGGCCGCTCAGGGCAAGGTGATCAACACGGCCAGCCGCGCGGACTTTGTGCGTAACAGCCTGACGCTGATCGTCCCCAGAGGGAACAAGGCTCCCGCCGCCGTTGGCGATCTCGTGTCCATGAAGCGCATCGCCGTGGGCAAGCCCGAAAGCGTGCCCGCCGGCCGCTATGCCCGTCAGTCTCTTACGGCCGCCGGTATCTGGGACAAGGTGCAGCCCAGCCTGATCTACGGGGCCAGCGTGCGGCAGGTGCTTGATTACGTGGCCCGCGGCGAAGTTGACGCGGGCATCGTCTATGCGACCGACGCCGCCCAGCAGGCCGCCAGGGTGGACGTGGCCCTTGTTCTCGGCAATCATACGCCCGTCCTCTATCCCATCGCCGTTGCCACGACCGGCAAAAATGCTCAGGGCGGACAGGCCTTTGTTGATTTCGTGCGTTCCGAAAAGGGACAGGCCATTCTTGCCCGCTACGGTTTTGCCAGACCGTAGACCGGCTTGCGGCGGGCGGGCGTCCCGCCCTCCTACGCCCGCCCGCCGGACATAATCTTCTGTTATTGAACAAGGCGGAACCCGAGGCGGCGGCACAGCGCCGCCCGGCCCGAAGCGAGCGGAAAAAACGCGCTTTTTCCGCGAAACGACAGGCCGTATGGTTTGAAATGCAAAGCATTTCAAACTGAAAATACTCTACTGTTTTCAAGGAGACGCCATGAGCGCCACATTCTGGCTTATATCCGCTCTGGTTTTCGGCATTGTGGAAGCATGCTTCCCCATTGCCGTTTTTCTTTTTTTTGCCCTTGGGGCGCTGCTAACGGCGCTTGCGGCTCTGGCCGTTCAGGAGCCGCTCTGGCAGGCTGTCTGTTTTGTGTCCATGTCTCTGCTGAGCCTTGTCGTTGCACGGCAGCGCTGGCGCAGGCTCTTCGGGGGAACGGCCGTTGCCGCCGGAGAAAGCATGGAGCATCCCCTTGAAGGCCGGCGGGGACGGCTGTGTGAGGAGATTTCCGGGAATCAGCCGGGAGTTGTGGAGGTTGGCGGTTCCTTCTGGCGGGCCGTGGCGGAAACGCCCGGAGAATGTCTGCCAGGCGGAACGCCTGTCATTATTCTGGGAGCCCTGCCGGGGGATGGTCTTGTGTTGCAGGTTCGCGCGCTGAAAGAAGATGAAAATAGTGCGGCGGCCCTGTAGAGCGCTGTATCATTGAAAAAGGTACCACGCGGGGCGGCTGACAGCGCCGTCCGTCCAAAAGAGCGGAAAACGCGCTTTTTCCGCGAAACGACAGGCCAAAAAGCGCAGGTACGAAAACATTCGGGAGGTAACTATGTACGGGGACTCTATGGGATGGGGTATGTATCTTCTTCAGTCCTGGGGGCTGATCATTTTTCTGATTTGTCTGGGCGTGATTCTTTTGATGCGCGCCCTTATCATCGTACCCAACCGTTCCGCCTATGTGGTGGAACGGCTGGGTAAATTTCGTGGCGTGCTGCACGCGGGTTTTCATGTGCTTATTCCCTTCTTTGACCGCGTGGCCTACAAGCGCTCTCTCAAGGAGCAGGTGCTGGACGTTCCCAAGCAGACCTGCATCACG
Organism: uncultured Desulfovibrio sp.; assembly: GCA_945871415.1. Taxonomy (GTDB): domain Bacteria; phylum Desulfobacterota; class Desulfovibrionia; order Desulfovibrionales; family Desulfovibrionaceae; genus Desulfovibrio. Next base: position 295 of record CAMBWG010000289.1, on the reverse strand, counting down.
CGTGACAACGTGAGCGTGGATATTGACGGCGTACTCTATCTGCAAATCATTACGCCGGAAAAGTCCGCCTACGGCATTTCCGACTATGAATGGGGCGCTATTCAGCTGGCGCAGACGGCTCTGCGTTCGGCCATCGGCAAGCTGGAGCTGGACAGAACCTTTGAGGAGCGCACACGAATCAATCAGGAAGTGGTGGAAGCGCTGGATGCCGCGACATCGCCCTGGGGCGTCAAGGTGCTGCGGCAAATTGTCAAACGAAAGTTGACACAAAGAACACCCCATCTTCCTTCATTTT
>CAMBWG010000288.1 GCA_945871415.1 uncultured Desulfovibrio sp. | reverse complement strand
GGCTTCTCTGGCAGCGGTCCCGCCCCGGCCGGGACATCAACCCTTCCCGGCTCATCGCCGCCGTGCTGCAGGCCGGGGCCAAGCGCGTGGAGCTGGATACACCGGCCTTTACGGCGCTGGAGCCCGTGCAGGTGGCCCGCGAAACGGCCGTTGCGCTGGTCTTCGGCGGCATGGAGGATGAGTAATGGCGCGCCGTCTGGGAGAAACGCCCCTGCGCGAGCTGCTGCCCGGCTCCATTGCGGAGGACCCGACCATCCGGGCCGCCGCCGAAGCTCTGGACACCGTGCTGGATGCCGCCACCCGCGCCGTGCCCTCCCTGCTGCTGTATGCGCGGCTGGCGCACGATACCGGCTTTGTGGAGCCCGTGGCCATGCTGCCGCCCCTGACCCGCCTGACGCAGCTGGCCGGAGGGCTGTCGCCCCTGTCCGCCGGGCTGCTGGATCAGCTTGCCTGGCAGCTCCATGTGGAGAGTTACGAGGCTGCCGTGGACGAGGACGCCAAGCGTCGGCTCATCGCAGGCAGTCTGCTGCTGCATCGCCGCCGCGGCACGCCCTGGGCCGTGCGCACGGCGCTGGAAACGGCCCTGCGTACCGAGGCAACCATAAAGGAATGGTTTAACTACGGCGGCAAGCCCTTCTTTTTCCGCGTGCGTCTGGACGTGAGCGGTTCCGGCATGGACGAGCAGGGTCTGACCAGCGCCGTCCGGCTGATCCTCGACTACAAAAACGTGCGCAGCTGGCTGGACTGCCTCGAAACCTTTACCCGCAGGCCCCTGCCCGTGGCCGTGGCCACGGCGGGCATCATGCGCAGCCTGAACCGTGTGCGCCTCTGGTTTCCGCCAAAGCCTGTGCCAGCTGCCCGCGTCCATGTGGCCGTGGCGGGCGTCATGCGCTCGCGCAGTCGCCTCTGTCCCTTTACGCCGCCGCAGCCCGTGCCCGCGGCGCGCGGCCGCGTTGCCCTTGCCCTGCTGACCATGACCCGGAGTCGCGTATGTCCGCAACCGTAAGAGCCGCCGTGCCCGGCGGCACGGACGACCTGCCCGCCGTGGGCGGCGTCGCCACCGACACCCCCGAATATTTCTGCCTGCTCACCAACGCCGGCGCGGCACTGGAAGCCGCGGCCCATGCCGCAGGCCGCCCCGTCCGGCTGACGGCCATGTCCGTGGGCGACGGCAACGGCGCAGTGCCCGTGCCGAACCCCGCCGCCGTGGCGCTGGCGCATGAGGTCTACCGCCGTCCCATCGACAGCCTGTCGCAGGACGAGGAAGACCCCAACATCTGCTGGGCGCACATCGTCATCCCGGCAACCGAAGGCGGGTGGTGGATCAGAGAGTTCGGCGTCTGGGCCGAGCCGCTGGGCGGCGAAGGCGAGCCAGTCCTCTACGCCTGCGGCAATCACGCCCCGTTCTACAAGCTGAAATCCGTGCTGGGGCAGGCCACCACGCACGAGCTGTCCGTGCCCGTCATCATGTCCGGCACGGCGGACGTGGAGATTGTGGTCAGCGAGGTGGGCTATGCTTCGCGGCTGGAGCTGCTGCAGCTCTCCGGCATCGTGGAGGACCTGCGCCGCAACCGGGAGGCCGTCTGGACGTTGGACGCGCCCGTGGAGGACGGCGGCACGCTGACCCTGCCGGAGGGGCTGAAGTATCTCCCCGGGAAACATCTGCTGGATGTATTCTGGGACGGCGTGGCCTGCTATCCGGGGGAGCAGTTCGAGGAAATTTCTTCGGCGGAGGAACCGGAGTCGACCGCCATCCGCATGCTTTTCGCCGCACCGGCCGGGAGCGAAATGCGCGTGCTGGTGCGTCCGTACAGCCTCCAGCCGAAACTGTCGGGCCTCCCCGTCCCGGCAGATATCGAGGATCGCCTTGCGGCGCTGGAGCGGCGCGTAAGCGAGGCGGCTTTTATCGAACCCCAACATGGAGAAATACATCATGGCTGAACCTGTGAAAGCACACCTGAAGGACGCCACCGGTACGATTTTCTACCCCGTTACCACGGCGGATCAGGTCAAAACGGCTGACGGCAAAAACGTCGATGCTCACATTAAAGCCTTGCAAGCCACGTTTGCCTCCGGCGTCCGGCCGTGCGGCACCGTGGGCGCTGGCGGCGACGTGGAAACCCTGCCTGCCGACAGCTACAAGCGGGGCGACCTGTATGTGGTCAAAACCGACGGCACCTACGCCGGCCATGTCTGCGAACCCGGCGACCTGATTCTGTGCATCAACTCCTTTGCGGAAGAAGCTGCCGATACCGACTGGACTGTCATCCAGAGCAACCTGGTGCGCGCTGTCAAGGGGCCGGAAAGCGCCGCCGACGGCAACCTCATGGCTTTTGACGGCACGTCCGGCACGGTGGCCAAGGACAGCGGTATCAAGACAGACGACGTGTCCGCCGCTGTGAGCCAGAAGCATAGCCACGACAACGGCGAGCTGCTGGCGACCATCTCCGCCGACGGCGAAACGGCCTCCATCAACGGCAAGACCTACTATTCCGGGCGCATGGTGGCCATCATCGAAAACGGCGCCGAGATCCCCGCCGACATGAGTCCCCACGGGATCGTCTTTGAAAAAGTAGCCGACAGTCCGGCGGCCTAGCCGGAGGGGGAGTCCTGTGTCGTACCTTATCAGAGACGCCAAAGGTCAACTGCTGGGCATGCTGCCGGACTCCCTCCGCGCTGTGGGGCAGGCTGCGGAGCGGCATTCCCCTGCCGGGAGCCGTTCCGCAGCCATCGCATCCGGGCAGCAGTATGCCGTCCCGCCGTATACCGTCGGCGGCGCGATGCTTGAAGTATTCCTTGACGGCGTGGCCTGCGCGGCCGGGCAGGAGTTTGCCGAGTCCGGCGAGCCCGGCGCGCTGTCGTCCGCCATTGTCTGGCGCATCGCCGTCCCGCAGGACCGCGACATCCTTGTCCGCAGCAAATAGGAGGTAGTATGTCTTTGCCCGGAATTTTTCGGAGGCTCTTTGAGAATGAAGGCGCGGGCCCCCGGCTGCTCAAAGCGATTCTCCCGTTCCATGCCGACACCCACGGGGCGCAAGGCAGCGACCCCATCACCCCGGAAAGCATCGGGGCAATGGCCGCCAATGCCAAGCCCGGTTCCGCTTCCAGCGCCGACGAGACCGTAAAGCTCAAGACCTCCCGCGCCATCGACGGCATGGGCTTCGACGGCACACGGAGCATCATTCACTATGCCGTATGCTCGACGGCGGCCGCCACGGCGGCAAAAACCGTCAATCTGACGGGCTTCGTGCTGGAGATCGGAGCGCGTATACTCGTGCGTTTCGACACGACCAATACCGCAGTCAGCCCGACGCTCAACGTCAACGGCACGGGCGCAAAGGCCATTCGCTATAAAAATGCGACCGTTACCGCTTCCGTGCTTGCCGCCAAGTCGATCCGGGAGTTTGTGTACGACGGGGCCTACTGGCAGATCGTGGGCGATCTGGACACCAATACGACCTACGGCGTTTTTACCAAAGCCACGGCCTCCGCAGCCGGAAAAGCGGGGCTGGTCCCCGCTCCGGGAGCCGGTAAACAGGACGCTTTTCTGCGTGGAGATGGAACGTGGGCGGATATCGTCGGCATAGTACCGGTGGGAGGTATTGTGGCTTTCAGCGGTACCTTCAGTGGGCGGAACCCCGTCGATATGCAGTCGAAAAAGGCCATGACGGGCTGGTGTCTCTGCGACGGAACGGCTACCAACGGACTGGCCGTGCCTGATCTTCGAGACCGCATGATCATGGGGGCGGGCACGGCCTACAAAACCGGCACGAAAGGCGGCGCTGCGACGCATACGCACAGTGTTTCCGGCACTGTCGGCGCTACCACCCTGACCGAGGCCCAGCTGGCGGCGCA
>CAMBWG010000287.1 GCA_945871415.1 uncultured Desulfovibrio sp. | reverse complement strand
CCCCGCGCAGTCCCAGCAGCCGGGCGGGCAGGGTTTTGATCATGTGATCCAGCTGCGCGCGCGGCAGGCCGCATTCCAGCAGGGACGCGGCGGCGCTGCGCATGGCCGTCAGCGGATCGGGCAGTCCGGCCTGTCCCATGTCCGTGGAAAGAAAGGTGCGATCCGGGGCGACGCGGGCAAATTCCGCCAGACGCGCCACCGGCTGGGGCGGCCAGGGCAGGGGCGTGTCCGGCCCCCAGAAGCAGGGCAGACAGCACAGCTCCACATAGCCTCCCAGAGCGGCAATGCGCTCCATCTGCTGCGGCGTCATGGTCCAGATAAGCGAGTTGACGTGGGTTGCGACGAACTTGCCCACGCCGACCTCGCGCGCCGTTTGCGCCAGCACAAGACTTTCCTCGGGCGAACTGTGCCCGGTGGCGAAAATGATGTCCGCCTCGGCGCAGATTTCCATGACCCGCACGACCTCCGGCAGCACCCTGCCCGAGGCGTCCAGCACGGGAATGCCCGGCCCGCGCCGCTCATGGGCGCACTGATACTCGGCGTCCTGCGTGGGCATCCAGATGCAGCGGCACAGGTTGCCTGTCGTTTTAAGCGCCTGCCGCGCGGCGTGGACGTTCACTCTGTCGCCCAGCAGCCGGTTCATGATGATACTGCCGAAAACCTCGAAGCCGGGCAGGGCCTCCCGCACGATAAAGGCTCTGTCATGGCAGCTCCAGTCATTGGATTTGTACATGACGGCGCGATACCCGGCCTTTCGGGCGGCACGGGCAAAGCCCAGCTCGCTGACGGCGCGCGGGCGGGAGTCCGGCGCGGCGTGAACGTGTATGTCGCACGCTCCGGCAAGCAGAGCGTCGGCGGGCGCAAGCCGCTCTCCGGCCGGGGCAGGGGCGTGCGGCAGCAGCGCGCCCCCCGCCGCAAGACCGGCGGTTCTGATGAAGTTCCGGCGGGAAAAATGCCGTGCAGACTGTTCCATGATTCCGCTCCCTGAAAGAATGCCGCGGGCATGCGCGGGCTTCTCGGCGACCTGTTCCGGGAAACAGTTATTTCCCCGCAAGGCCGCTGTTCACGGCGTGCTTGTCCCGCAGTTCCACCGGCACGGCTTCCAGCAGGACCCGCCGCGCGATCATGTGCTTTGTGGTATGAAAATATTTTTGAAAATGCGGGGTGTTGCGATGCCGTTCATAGGCGTCGTCGTCAACATACATTTCAAAGAAGGTCAGCTTTGCGGGGTTCTGCCTGTCGGCAACGGCATAGATGGCAAGCACTCCCGGTTCGACGCGCAGCGCCGTTTCCATGCCTTCTCTTACGGCAACGGTAAAGGCTTCGAGAAATTCCGGTTTTATGTCCAGCTGTGCAATGCGCACCGTGGTTGCCCTTGCGGGTTCCGGGGCATCCGCGGCTTTTGCGGCGGGCGTCCCGTGCAGGGCCGTCAGCAGGATGCAGGCTCCCGCAAGCGAAGAAAGCCTGCGGCCCGGGGGAGTCCCCGTCGTTTTCTCTGTGTGGCTTGTCATGGCAAAGCTCCTGTGTCTGGAAAAAGTCTGGCATCCCGGAGCGGAAAAGGGCAGAGACAATCCTTTCAAAAACTTGCCTTGTTCTTGCAGCGGGCACAAAAAAGCCCGCCGGAGGGCGGGCCGATGTTACGGGCGGGACTGCGAAGGATCAGCCCTTTTCGGGAACGGGAGGCGGGTCCTGTGCCAGCAGGTCTTCGTCCGCATCGCCGGTCCAGTCAATGCGCGTCACCTGTTTCAGCAGAAGGGAAACGACAAAGCCCTGTTCCCGGTTGGAAAATTGAAAGAGCCAGGAGTCGTCGGGCTGCCTGCGTATGAAGTCCAGCGCGGCAAGGCGGGTCAGAAGCTCCGGGCCGCCTCCGTGCCAGCCTGTTTCCCGCACGCTTCGCCAGCCCAGGGTGGCGGCGCCCGTATACTGAAAAATCATGTCGCCCGGGCCGAAGAAGAGCTCCTCGTCTTCCGACAGGGCCCAGTCGCTGTCCGACACGGTAATGGTCAGCGTCGCGGCCTCAAGGCTGACGCGTTTCACTTCCGCATCGGGAAAGAGCTGTACCGGGAATATATCAAGAGGAAATTCGGTGGTCATGGCATGTTCCTGTGGCATGGGCGTCAGGGCGTTTTAGCTTTGCAAAAGGTAAAACGCGAGGCGGCGGCACAGCGCCGCCCGGCCCGAAGTGAGCGGGAAAACCGCGTTTTTTCGCGAAGCGACGGGGCGTATGGTTTGAAAGGCTCTATATCTGGTCGGCCTGCGCCGCGTTGCCTCCGGAAAAGCGCGCGCACCAGGCGTCGGTGAGCTCCTGCGCGGGCCTGAAACCGGCGACGGTCCCGGAGTCCGGGACACAGATGATATAGTGAAGATTTCTGGCGCGCACCGGTTCAATGACGCGGGCCAGATGCAGATAGTCGGGCAGGCTTTCGGGCTTGCCGTCGCTGCCCGGCCCGGGGGCGTCGCCCGCCTGAAGCACGGCCCCGCCCTCGTAAGGCAGGACGGGACAGGGCTGCATGGCTCCGATGACGGCGTTCAGCCCGCCCAGCCTTTCCAGAAAAGGATCGGAAAGGGCTATGAGCCAGTCCGCGCAGCGCGGGCCGTTGTACAGACCGGCCTGATGCTTTTCGTCAAAGAGAGTTTCCGTCACGCCGTCGAATTGCAGACCGGGGTAGCGCATGAGCTCGTCGGCCAGCGTGCCGTAAATCAGGGGGCGCTCCTCGTAGCAGTTGTACCACCAGCCGGCGGAATAGCCGCCGCGCGCATGCAGAGGCCGGAGCAGGGCGCACCAGCGCCGCAGAAGTTCGGGCAGATCCACCGCGTCGCCGCGCACGTCGGCCAGGGGGAAGCGGCAGCTGACGAGGCTGAGATCATGTCGCTCCACGCCGTACCAGGCTTCGGCCATGACCATGAAGGATACGTCCGACGCGTCTGTGCGTTTTTTACCTCCGTGATACAGAAAGGAGTAGTTTTCGCCTTCGGTATGGTTCATGAGCCATTCGTGGGGCGTCATGTAATTGTCGATTCCGCCCCCGAGCTTTTTCCACGCGCCGGTGGCGGGGTTGGTCGTCCAGTTCAGGCGCGGGCCGTAGAGGGCCGTATACTCGTCAAAGATGGTCAGCAGAGCTTCCCGCCGCTGCGGCGAGGTCAGCTCCGGGGCATAGAGCGTTATGTTGAAACAGTAGTTGAGAAGTATGTTTCCCTTGTGCTCAAGCACAAGAGGTTCCGCGCCGAAGTTCAGTTCTGCCATGAATATTCTCCGTGCCGCTGCTGTGCCGGGCGGGGGACCGGCGGCCGCAAACGCCCCGCTGATGCCGCTGCGGCGTCCGGTCAGGGCTTTTTGGCCGCCGGCTTCGGATTGCAGCGTTTTTCGTTGATGGTGATCACCTTGTCCGGCCTGCCGCCGACCAGAGTTTCATAATCCTTTTTCTGATTCCCCCGCCAGCGGTCGCCGGGAAACTTGAAGTCATAGATTGTATCGAGGTTGCCGTTTGCGTCAAAGACGGACACATCCGGTATGCGTACCTGCACCTTGGGCTTTTTTCCCCTGACGTCCTTGTGTTTCCATGACTTGCTTGCGGAGTCGTATTCAAGAGACTGTTTGGTGTCCATACGATAGGGGACGGAATTTCTGTATGGCTGCGGACTTTTGTCGCAGGAGGATTTCAGGGTGTCGTCCGCGCATTTCTGCATCAGCTTTCTGCCTTTGCCGTTGGAGGCGGTGTTCTTGCAGGTATTGAAGATGCAGCAGAGTTTTTTTTCAATGGCGTTTCCCGAGCAGGAGGCCTTCTTGGAAAGATTGACCATACATGCCGCACTGGAATCAAGCTGGCTCACCGGCAACTCCTTTTACAAACCTATTTC
>CAMBWG010000286.1 GCA_945871415.1 uncultured Desulfovibrio sp. | reverse complement strand
GGCCGGGGGGAATGTTCCCCCCGGCCTTGTTGGTTATTTATGGATGGAAAGACGGCAAAGGCCGCCGTCCATGTCCTGCGGTTCCACGGTAAAGCCGCGGGTGCGGGCGGCGCGGCTCACATTTTCGCGGCTGGCTTCATTGTCCACGATGACGACGAATTCACCGTCGGGAGCGGCTTTGGCGGCCTGAAGGAAGAGCAGCACGGGCTGGGGGCAGGAAAGGCCGCTGGCATCAATGGTCTGGGGAGTGGACATCAGGCACCTCGCTTGCAGTTGAAAACGCCGATAATCAGACAGATGACCAGACCGCCGATGGCGGCGGCAGCGCCGTTGGGACCGATGCCCGCGCCGCTGGAGGCCATGCCGAAGTTGTGGGCAAAGGCCGCGCCGATCAGCAGACCGGCAACGAAGATGGCGGCGTCGTTGTCGCCTTCTCCGGCCATGAAGAGCTGACGGCCGGGGCAGCCGCCGGCGAGGGCAAAGGCCAGACCGGCCGTGACCATGCCGAGGAAGTTCCAGAGGCTTTCTGTATGGGCGATGGGCTGCCCGGTGAATCCGGGCTTGAAGCCGCCGAAGACGGCGTTGAGGGCCAGCGCCATGCCGAGCATGGCCAGCAGCCCCAGAGCCAGATGCCACTGACGGAACAGAATTACGTCACGGATGGCGCCCATGGTGCAAAAGCGGCTGCGCTGCGCCATGAAGCCCACGGCAAGACCGGCGGCCAGCGAGATGAGCAGGGGCGCATGCGCCGCGCCGGGCCCGCTGACGGAGGTAAAGACGCTGCCGTTACTGGGCTGTCCGGCAATGGGCTGATGGGTCAGGGCCAGCGCCAGCAGGCCGAGAAGTACGAGAGGCAGGGCCAGACCGACGACGGGGCTCTGCTTCTGGCTGCGGCCAAGGGAGAAACCCTGACGGAAAAAGATGGTGCCGATGCAGACGCCGCAGATCAGCCCCGCGAGGCCGAAGAGGGCGTTGCCGTCGCCGCCGGCAAGACGCATGATGACGCGCCAGGGGCAGCCGAGAAAGACGAGCGCGCCGATGGCGGCGATCATGCCCAGCAGGAAGCGGACAAAGGGGGCCGAACCGCCGCGGGCGCGGAATTCGCCCGAAAGCAGGGCGGCGGCAAACGCGCCCAGCCCCATACCGATGATTTCCGGGCGCAGATACTGAACGATGGGCGCGCGATGCAGGCCCAGAGCTCCGGCGATGTCGCGGTTGAAGCAGGCAACACAGATACCCATGTTGCCGGGATTGCCCTGAAGTTGCAGAAAGACGGCCAGCGCGCCGAGCGCAAGGCCTACAAGGATGATGCCACCGGTTGTGGCAAAGAGGTTTGTTCCGGTTTTCATACGTCCTCCAACAGGGTGCGGCGGCAAAAATGCCGTGCTGCGCACGACGGGGGACGCGGCGGGATGTGGTCAGGATCGCTGTCCGTGTGTCGGGAAAATCGGCGGGTATCGTCTTCGGAAAAGGACGGGCCGTTCCGGGAAGGGACGGGGCGTACAGAACCATGCCGGGCGCGTCTGCCGTGCGAGCTCCATTCCATGAAGCAGAGCATGTCGTCAGGTGTGACCGAAGCGCATGGTTCTCTCCTGTACTGGTGTTGCAATGAAATCATTTTTAATTTGAAACGCTCTGCGTTTCAAACCATACGACCTGTCGTTTCGCGGAAAAAGCGCGGTTTTTCCGCTCCCTTCGGGCCGGGCGGCGCTGTGCCGCCACCTCGCGTTTTACCTTTTTCAAAGCTGAAACGCTCTATGCGGAATCAGGGGGGCGAACAGAACGACGGTCAGCATACTTTCCGTATTCCCCCGATTGACACGGACGCGTTTGTGCCGGATGCCGCGGAGAAATGCGTTTCACGCTGTGTATGGCGTCCTGTAAGGCGATTCCTGAAAACGTTGTAGTGTATTTTGCGGGGGAAAGGAAGACGGGACGAGGCGTTTTCCAGAGCATTTTCAGTTTGAAACACTGAGCGTTTCAAACCATGCGGTCTGTCGTTTCGCGGAAAAAGCGCAGTTTTTCCGTTCATTTTTGGCCGGGCTGCGCTGTACTGCCGCCTCGCATTCTGCCTTTGAAAAGGGCAACATGCTCTGAAAACAAAAAACCTCCGTAGAAACGGAGGTTTTTGAAAAATGGTGCGCCCGAAGAGATTCGAACTCCTGGCCTACAGGTTCGTAGCCTGTTGCTCTATCCAGCTGAGCTACGAGCGCATGAAGGTTCTTCTAGTCGAGATGCTTCCACCTGTCAAGAAGAATTTTTAAATATTTTTTCGGGAACTAGGCTTCGACGGCGTTGACGGCGCGAGCCAGACGGGACACCTTGCGGGCGGCCTTCTTCCAGTGGATGGAACCCTTACCGGCGGCCTTGGCCAGCACGGAAGCGGCGGCGCTCAGGGCGGTGTTGGCCTGAGCCTTGTCGCCGGCGGTAACGGCGGCGCGAACAGCCTTGATGGCATTCTTGACGCGGGTACGGGCGGCGCGGTTGATGGCGGCGCGCTTCTGGCTCTGCTTGTGACGCTTGATGGCGGACTTATGGTTAGCCACGATCTTCCTCCAGAAAAAAATCTTGCGGTTGAAATGCCCGGCGACGCTCGTGACCGAGGTGGTCGAGGCATCAGCTCATGCCAGAGCATTTCAATCCATTGCGAGACAAAATGCTCTATGGTGGCCCGCGCTGTGCGGGCGGAATACGCTTTTACGAACTTCGGCTTCTAGCATACGTTCCCGCTCTGGTCAAGTTTTTTCTGCCGCATACGAGAAAGAGTTCGCCATTGGCGGGCTCTTTCTCGTATGCGCGGATACCTGGAGCATTTTCAGTTTGAAATGCTTTGCATTTCAAAACATACGGCCTGTCATTTCGCGGAAAAAGCGCATTTTTCCGCTCACTTTTGGCCGGGAGGCGCTGTGCCGCCGCTTCGTGTTTCACCTTTTTCAAGGGCAGCCCGCCTGTGTTACCGGGGGACGGTTGCCGGCTGGAAAGCGGTCGCGTCTCCGCAGTGCCGCATCCTCCCGAATAAAGCGCGTTGGGGGAAGGATGGGGGGCTGGGGGGAAGGAAACCACCTTGCGCGCCAGCCAGGGGGGTCCCTTCCCCCCAACAATCCCCCCTGACTTACATTTGCAGCGCGGCGAAGTCGGCCAGACGCGCAAAGCGGGAGCCCAGCGCGTTGAGCATGGCCAGACGGTTCCGGCGCAGGGCGGCGTCGTCGCACATGACCATGACGCCGTCGAAGAAGGCGTCCACGGCGGGGCGGACTTCCAGCAGCGTTTTCAGGGCCGCGGCGTAGTCGCCCGTGCCGCGCAGGGTGTCCAGACGGGGCAGCAGATCGCGCAGGACGGCGGCCAGATTCTTTTCCGCCTCTTCCTGCAGCAGGGCGTCGTCCCACTGATCGCGCAGATCGTCGCCGGCCTGCTTGCGCACGATATTGGCCACGCGCTTGAAGGTCTGCACGGCTTCGGCATAGCCGGCTTCCCTGCTGAACGCGGCAAGGGCCGCCAGACGCAGCCCGGCGTCGCGGATGTCTTCGGAACCGGCGCCCAGGGTCGCGTCCACGAGCAGCGTGTCTTCGCCCTGACCCTGCCAGTAGTTGCGCAGGCGTCCCGCCATGAAGTCCAGCAGCTTGTCCACGGCCTCGTTCGGGGCCAGTTTCCACGGACGATCGCCGTAAAGCTCCAGCGCGCGGGCAAAGAGGCTGCGCAGGTCGAGGGTCAGACCGTATTCCAGCACAATGCGGAGAATACCAATGGCGCAGCGGCGCAGACCGTTGGGGTCCGCCGCGCCGGTGGGAATCATGCCGAGACCGAAGCAGCCCGCGAGCGTGTCGGCCTTGTCGGCCAGCGACAGCAGCGCGCCGCCGAGACTGGCGGGC
>CAMBWG010000285.1 GCA_945871415.1 uncultured Desulfovibrio sp. | reverse complement strand
TCCGCTTGCAGATGCCACTGGTCGGGCTGCAGCTCACATGGATGATACCAGGAGCGAACACGTTTTACGAGAAAGGCTGGGCATTGCCCGGAATGCGACGCACGGACCTTGGGCGCTGTGGACGTGGGATAACGGGCAAATGGAAATCAGGAGCCATGCAGATCCGGACGAGGAACGCGTCGGGATGGTTTGGAATAAAAGGGACGGGACATTCCTCAATCGGAACTCTCCCCTTGAGGTTATGGCTGACATCGAAGAGATTCTCACGCTGCGGGCCGAAAAACAGCGGCTGGAGCAGATGGTCGCGCAGCTTGCAGATTTTTTATGCTGCTATCCCGACGCCCGCTGCCCTGTTGAAATCGACAGGATTGATTTTACTTGCCCTCATGGCCGTACCTGGGATGAGGAGGGGTGTATCCCGTTTGAAGATGAGTGCTGGCGCGCCGCCGCAGCTAAAGAGACAGGGCGGCCGTGCGTCACCTGCTTCCGTGAAGAGGTGAAGACAGAGGAGGAAAGCGCATGATCGACCGTCTGTTACGCGAAAGAGATATTGTGGCCATGCTGGGCACGACGCCCGGCGTGGCCGCTTCCGTTCTGGCGGCGCACGGCGTCTGTCCCATCGACCTGGGCAGGGGACGCAGCCGCGGCCGGCGCTGGCTGGAATCCGCCGTGCGTCAGGCCATCATGGCAATGCACGCCGAAGCGCAGCCCCGCAGGAAGGCCCGGTCATGCCCGCCAGTCCGCAAGCCCCCGTCTATCGCCACTATGTCTGTTGGAGAGATTTACGAGATATTGACCCCTGCCGGGTGTGTCCAGTAGCGTAGCTTCGGGCACATTTGGCACATGATGGATGGAGGCATCATCATGGCCATTCGTGAACGGAAAGGCCGCGCGTCGCCGTGGCAATGCTACTGGAACAACCCTGTGACGGGAAAGCGTGAATGCGCAAACTTTGCAACCTGGCAGGAAGCAGAAAAGCACGACTCCCTGATCAAGCACCGCATACGCTTTGACAGGGAGTCGTTCAAAATGGAGGCCGAAGAGGAAGACGGACAGGAACATGCCACAACGCTGGAGTCCTGCTATCTTCTGTATCTCAAGGAGAAACACTTTACGAAAAAGGAACTGGGCTGGCAAATCGACGCCATGCGCTATCCTCTGCAAAAGCTGGGGGGACTGCCGCTTGCAGAGATTACTCGACGACATCTTGAACAGCTCAGGGCCGAGATGCTGGCCATGCCTGTCAAAGCGGTCAGCACCCGGGGCCGATTGTCCGTGTTGCGGACGGTGTTGCGCTGGTGCGTCGCCCAGGGCTTCATGGAGCCTGTGGAGTTTCCGAAACTCCCCCCGGCGCAATATGAACGGTTCATCCCTCCGACGCCGGAGGAACTGACGGCCATCATGACCGTGGCAGCGCCGCATATCGTGCGGCTCATCGTTCTTGGGGCGCAATGCGGCGTCCGTGTCGGGCCGTCGGAAGCGTTCCGGCTGACGTGGGATGACACTGACCTGACGCAGGGGCTTTTGCGCGTCCACGGGGCAAGGAAGAATCCCAATGCTCCGTGGCGGGAAGTCCCCATACGCGAAAGCCTGCTGCCTCTCTTTCGGCAATGGCGGCAGGAAGACGCCGCGATTGGGGCGACGCATCTGGTGCATTACAAGGGAAAGCCGGTGGAGAGCATCAAAAGGGCATGGGCGCATGCCCTGCGGCAGGCAGGCATTACGCGGCGTATTCGCCCCTATGACCTGCGGCACGCATTCGCCACTGAGTTGATAGCCTGCGGCGCAGATATCGGGACAGTCGCCAAACTCATGGGACACAGCACGCCGACCATGATTCTGAATCACTATCAGTACGTCATGGACAGCCAGAAACGGGCCGCCGTCGAGGCGCTTCCAGAGCTGTTCCATGTGCCCAACAGCATGTGCCCAAAAAAGAAAGCACTTACCCGGGAAGAGTAAGTGCTTGAAATCATTGGTGCGCCCGGCAGGAATCGAACCTGCGGCCTACAGCTTAGGAGGCTATCGCTCTATCCAACTGAGCTACGAGCGCATGGGCTGTCTATAGAGTTTGTCCTGCCGCATGTCAAGACCTCCCAAGGCCGGACGCGGCGGCAAAACACGGCGGCTACTCGTCCGCAGGGACTTTCAATGCGGCAAGAAGCCTGCAAATACGTTCCCAGTCTTCCGAGGATTCGGCGGCTTCCAGAGCATCCAGCTCCCGGGCATGACGCTCAAGAAAGCGTTCCTGAGCGCTCTCCGAAAGCTCGCTGACAGCTTCGTCAAAACGGTTCAGGGCTTCTTCCGCCTGCTGGCGATCACACGGCACGTGCGCGCCCGTAGCAGGCCAGGCCAGCAAGAGTCCCAGCAGTGCCGCTCCGGCCACTCCATATCGCATGACAGTCTCCCGCAACAGAAACAGCCTGTCCCCGGGGTGCGCCTGTGCTTGTTCGGCATCGTGCGCGCCCCGGAGCTGCAGACCGTCCAGAGCATTTTCAGTTTGAAACGCGTTGCGTTTCAAACCATACGGCCTGTCGTTTTGCGGAAAGAATGCGGTTTTTCCGCTCACTTCGGGCCGGGCGGCGGTACCCGCCGCCTTGCGTTCCGCCTTTTTCAAAGGCAGAACGCCCTAATACGAACTGATATAATCGTCCAGATTCTCAGCCGAACAGTTGCGACTGACCCAGAACGCCGATGCCCACACCATGAGCGCCGTCGCCTGCGTATCGTCCAGTCCCTTCAGCTTTGCCTCAAGGCTGGACTTGCTCGCGCCGTGACGCAGATGGATATTGTTCATATCGCAGGCGTCGGTCACGCGCAGCAGCAGGTAGTTGAGACGCGAATGATCCGGCATCAGTTTGATGTCCTTGTGTGCCTCCACGATTGTCTTCAGCTCCGCAGCGCTGAAAATAGTCTTGATGTTGGTAATGGCACGGAAAAAGGTATCCACCGCCCACGGCAGAATGAATTCCGCTCCGGCGCTCTTGGTCCGAAAATAATCCTTGAGCCACCGCTCTTGTTCATCGTTAATACGCGCTGCGACCTGCGGCATGAAAGCCCCCATCGTTTCGTCAGCGGACGACAACCGTCCGTCAATCATGTTGTTTTGTCTCCAACAGCGCTACACTACTTGAAAACAAAACTCAAGAAATTTTCTAGAAAATGTCTTGCATCCGGTACAGGCGACCCGCCTTCTGCGCGGCCAGCCATGCGGCGGCCCGCAGCGCCCCCTGAGCGAAGGTTTCGCGGGAATGCGCCTGATGCGTCACTTCGATACGCTCGCCGGGACCCATGAAGTAAACGGTATGCACGCCGACGACATCGCCGCCGCGGATGGCCTGTATACCGATCTGCGCCCTGGGCCGTTCGCCGATGATGCCGTCACGGGCCGAGCAGCGCACGTCTTCCAGTTTCCAGTCGCGGGCTTCGGCCAGACATTCTCCCAGCATCAGGGCCGTACCGCTGGGAGAGTCCTTCTTACGGTTGTGATGCAGCTCGACCATTTCTATGTCGTATTTGTCACCCAGCGCCTTTGTAAGCGCGGGCAGCACCTTCATCAGCACATTGACGCCCACGCTCATATTGGAAGACCAGAAAATGGGCGTCCGCTGCGCCAGTTCTCCCAGCTCCTGCAGCTGTTCGGGCGTAAAGCCCGTAGTTCCGATGACAAGGGGCGTTCCCTTTTCCGCCGCCAGACGGGCATTGGCCAGAGACACGGCGGGCGCGGTGAAATCAATAACCACAGCCCCGGGGCATTGCGGCAGGACCTCCGCCAGCGTTGCACCCGTTGCGACGCCCTGTTCTCCGGCCAGCGCCTCCGCCCGGCTGTCCACCAGACCCGCCAGCGCAAAGGCCTCGTCCGCGCGGGCCAGCT
>CAMBWG010000284.1 GCA_945871415.1 uncultured Desulfovibrio sp. | reverse complement strand
TTTCTGGCTTCCCCCTGTTCTTCTTTGCACCTCTCCCAACGACAAAGCGCCCCTGTGCCGGATTCCGGCACAGGGCGCTTTGTCGTAAAATTACTTTTTCTTTCTGTCGATGCTGAAAAAACTGGCGGGCCATCTCTCCCCCCGCATCATCGGGAGACGATTATTTCGGAAACACCGTCTGTGTTCCCGCTCTCTCCCATCCTCCCAGGTAAAACGCGCTGGGGAGGGGTGGGGGGTTGGGGGAGGGGAACCCCTCTCGCGTTAGCAGAGGGGTTCCCCTCCCCCAAATCCAAACCTGTCAGCAGCCAGCACCGCCGCTTACGCTGCGGGGGCCGGGTCCTCCCAGTCCTTGAGAACGGCCTGATAGCCGATGCCGGCGAGGGCTGCGGTCATTTCCTCGACACTGCGGTGATCGGTGATTTCAAATTGCCCGACCTCGTCGCCGCTGGTGGCGCGACCGCCGACGGCGGTGGAAACGCCTGCGGACACGCGGGTGACCCCCAGCGGGACGAGATGGTTACGCATGAAAGCGCTTTCCCGGCTGGAACAGGTAATGGGCGAACGGGGGAGGAAGCAGCGCAAGGCCGTCACGTACTGGACGAACTGACGGTCGCCCAGGGCGTGGGGGACATCGAACTGCCCTTCATGGGGGCAGATGCGGGGAATGGAAAGGCCCACATCGACGCCGGGGAAGGTCCGCAGGAGCCACCAGGCGTGCAGGCCGGTAGCAAAGGCGTCCTGTATGAATTCATCCAGTCCGAGGAGGGCCCCCAGCCCGAGACTGCGCATACCGCCGCGAGCGGCGCGCTCGGGAGCGCTCAGACGGAAGGCATAGTCGCGCTTGGGACCGGCGGGATGCAGCCAGTCGTAGAGCTCGGGATTGTAGGTTTCCTGGAACATGGTCATGTTGTCTACACCGGCCTGCACGAGGAAGGCGTATTCTTCCTCGGTCATGGAGTAGACTTCGATGCCGACGGACGCAAAGAGAGGCTTTATGCGGCGGGCCACATCGGCGATATACTGGGGGGACGAGATCTGACGGGCATCCCCTGTGAGGAGCAGAATATGCTGGAGCCCCATGGACGCAATAACGCGGGCCTCGGCTTCGGCTTCATCCACGGAAAGATGACGCCGATGAAGGTGATTATTGGCATTGAAACCGCAGTAGCGGCACTGGTTTGTGCAGTAATCCGACACATACAGCGGCGTGAAGAGGTTCACGGCCCGCCCGAAGTAGCGCAGGGTGAGAGCATGGGCACGCTGCGCCATACGCTCAAGCAGCGGCTCGGCTGCCGGAGAAAGCAGCACAAGAAAATCTTCGGGACGCAGCGTATCCTTTTCCAGCGCGGCCAGAACCTGAGACTCGGTGGCACGCGCGGCAATTTCGGCACGGCGTTCGCGAGGCCACTGAGCAAGCATATCCTGAAAGGTCGTCATGAAACGCGACTCCTAGCGAAGAAAACCCGTAAGAGGAGAAGAGGCTTCCGCGCCTTCGCCGGCGGCTTTGACCGCGCCAAGCCCCGCGAGCCAGGCATTTCGTCCGGCTTCCACGGCAGCCTTGAAGGCGGCGGCCATGCGCACGGGATCGGCGGAAGAGGCGATGGCGGTATTGACGAGACAGGCCGCCGCGCCCATTTCCATGGCCTCACAGGCATCGGAAGGCTTACCGATACCCGCATCCACGATGACGGGCACATCCAGCTCATCAAGAAGGATGGCAATCATTTCCCTGGTACGCAGGCCGCGGTTGGTACCGATGGGCGCGCCAAGAGGCATGACGGCCGCGGCCCCGGCATTAATACAGGCGCGCGCGACATACAGATCGGGATTGATGTAGGGAAGAACGGTGAAGCCTTCCCGGGCCAGCATTTCTGTGGCACGGGCGGTTTCATAGCCGTCGGGCAGCAGATGGCGGGCATCGCTGATGACTTCAATCTTGATCCAGTCGCCGCAACCCGCGGCGCGGGCAAGACGGGCAAGACGCACGGCTTCTTCCGCGGTGCGGGCGCCGCTGGTATTGGGCAGCAGCCGCATATTGGCGGGGATATGCGCAGTGATGCCCTCGTTACCGCCCTTGTCAACGCGCCGCATGGCAACGGTAATGACTTCCGCACCGCTGGCTTCGGCAACAGCGGGAATCAGACTGTCAGCGCCGTATTTGCCGGTACCAATAAAAAGGCGGCTGCGCAGGGTTACGCCGCCGAGAACAAAAGGATCATTCATTCTGAAAATCTCCTGAAAACGGAACTCCGGGAAGAACACGCCGAAATAGAACGCCCTGTGGGCTGGTCTGCCGGAAGAGGCGACGACGCTGTTGTTCCCCGTCATCCCTGTGTATGCGGGGGGACTTCTAGGGCATCTTCAGTTTGAAATGCTTCGCATTTCAAACCATACGGCCTGTCGTTTCGCGGAAAAAGCGCGGTTTTTCCGCTCACTTCTGGCCGGGCGGCGCTTGCGGCTCGAACGGCGTTAACCACCGCCGACAAAATGGACGATTTCAATGGAATCGCCATCGGCAAGAGGCGTATCGGCAAAGGCCGCAGCCGGAACGATGTCGCCGTTGCGTTCCACAACGACTACGGCGGGATCATTGCCGCGTGCCCGCAGCATAGCCTCTATGGTCAGACCGTCATCCAGAGAAAGCGCTTCTCCGTTGATGGTGAGCTTCATGGTCCAGTCTCCCTATGAGCATTTTTAGTTTGAAGCACGTTGCGCTTCAAACCATATGGCCTGTCGTTTCACGGAAAAATGCAGTTTTTCCGCTCCATTCTGGCCGGGCGGCGCTGTGCCGCCGCCTCGTGTTCTGCCTTTTCAAAGGTAAAAACGCTCTGTGTTGTGCGGAACAGCGTCAAAAATAAAAAAGCGCGTCCCGCCGGATACCGGGGACACGCTGCGCGAAAAGGGCGCGGCTTGTCCCGCACGCCTTTCCTGCCCGCTGCCTTTGCGGGCTGCCAGCTTCCCTACGTCAGTACTACCTGCCTCAGGTTCCGGGGTCAGGACGCTTACGCCCTTTCTCAGCCTCAGCGGGCTCCCCCAGCCGGTAGGCGGAGTGTAGCCCTGTGCCCGCACGATTGCAAGCCCGGCAAAGAATCGACACCCCGCAAGGACGCAATGCGCTTTTTTGACATGTTAGCCATGCTATTTCAACAAGTTACTAAGAGGCATGTTTTTTGCAAAAACACTCCGTGCCGGAGTCCCGGCAAGGAGAGTGCGTCATGATCCTGACATCAAGAGTAATGCAAGGCCCCCTGTGCCGCCGCTGGTGTGCGGCCGTGGCCGCCGTCGTCATCATGGCCTTTGCCGTTCCGGCCCAGGCTGTACGAATCAAGGATATCGCCACCTTTTCAGGCGTCCGCGACAACCAGTTGATAGGATATGGTCTTGTCGTGGGCCTGCAGGGGACCGGGGATAAGAAAGACTCGGTCTTCACCCTCAGCTCCATGAAGAACATGATGGACAAGATGGGTATCGGCCTTGATTCCTCCTCCCTGAAGGTCAAGAACGTGGCCTCGGTCATGGTGACATCCAAGATGCCCGTTTCTTCCAAGCCGGGAACGCGGCTTGACGTCACTGTTTCGTCAGTGGGCGACGCCACATCGCTGCTGGGCGGCGTTCTGCTGCAGACGGCCCTGAAGGGTGTGGACGGCAAGATTTATGCGCTGGCGCAGGGCCCGCTGGTTGTGGGCGGCTATTCGGTTCAGGGCGCGGCCGCCAGCACACAGAAGAACATCAACACCGTGGGTCTGATTCCCGGGGGCGGCATTGTGGAGCGCAGTATCCCCTTTGAGTTCAATCAGCAGGATACGCTGACGCTCAACATGCGCACGCCGGACTTTTCCACCGCGCAGCAGATTTCCGAACGCCTCAACGCGGCCCTGGGCGGCCC
>CAMBWG010000283.1 GCA_945871415.1 uncultured Desulfovibrio sp. | reverse complement strand
AGCATTTCAAACTGAAAATACTCTATTCAGGAGAAGGCATGACCCCACTTGAGACGCTTGTGGATTTGCTGGAAAGGCCTACACCGGGAGAAAAAAAGACTTTTACTTTCATTAAGGATGATATAGTCCTCCCGGCCACGCTGATTACGGGGATACGTCCCGGAAAGACCATTCTGCTGACGGCCGGGGTGCACGGCTGCGAATATTGCAGCATTCAGGCTGCCGTGGAGCTGGCGGAGGAATTACAGCCGGAGGAAATGCACGGGCGCGTGCTGGTGCTTCCCGTCGCCAATGTCTCCGGCTTTCGGGAGCGTCTGCCCGCCGTGGTGGCGGAAGACGGCAAGAATCTGAACCGGGTCTTTCCCGGCGATGCCTCGGGCTCCAAGGCCGAGCGGCTGGCGCACTGCATCACGACGCTGCAACTGCGGTCGGATTTTTATGTGGACATGCACGGCGGCGATCTGCACGAGGCCATGTATCCCTTTGTCTTTTTTCCCGGCGTCGGAGAGCCGGAAGTCACGGAAGCCTCGCGGCAGGCGGCCCGGGCGCTGAATGTCGGCGTGCGCGTACGTTCATCCGCCACAAGCGGGGCCTACAATTCCGCGGCCCTGCGGGGCGTGCCGTCCCTGCTGGTGGAGCGAGGCGGTCTGGGGCGCTGGTCGCAGGAAGAGGTCAACGCCTATAAGGACGATATCCGCCGCATACTGGCGCATCTGGGCGTTACGGAAGGGCCGGACGGCGGCGCGGGCGATCTGCAACGCGAAACCGTGCCTGTTTATCTGGAAGCGCAGGAAGAGGGCTGCTGGTATCCCGCCGTCAGTCCGGGGCAGAACGTGAACAGGCACGCCGTGCTGGGAGAACTCCGGGATATGTTCGGCCGCCGCCGGCGCGTCTATCACGCGGAACGCTCCGGCACGGTGCTCTATATGACCGTGTCGCTGGCCGTCGGCGCGGGCACGGCTCTGGTTGCGTACGGTTAAGCCGCAGGAAGTTTTTCTGAGGGGGAGGGCCCACCTGGCTGGCGCACAGGCTGCGCCATTTTCCTCCCTAACGCTCTAAAAAACAAAATATCACTAAGTGTTATAAAAACGCTCACCTTTGCCTGCCAGTATATCATGTGCGGGTTTTGGGGAAGATGGGGGAGTTTGAGGGGGAAACTACGGGAACGCCCTTCCTCGCTCAGCTACGGAAGGGCTGGGCCCTTTTTGCCGCGAGCAAAAGGGTTTTCTTCCCCCTCAAAAAAACACCATGGCGGAAGGGAGGATGTCATGGAACTGCGGCAACTGGCCTGCTTTGTCGCGGCTGCGGACTTCGGGAGCACGCGGCGCGCGGCCGAGCATCTGCACACATCCCAGTCCAGCGTCAGCAAGCATATTTCCATGCTCGAACAGGAGCTGGGCGTAATCCTTTTCCGGCGCAGCAATCGGGGGCTGCGCCTGTCCGAGGAAGGCAGGGAGCTCTACGACTACGCGCACGGCATGTTGCAGAATGCCCGACTTATGCAGGAGCTGGGCAGGCGGCGGCATATGCGGCGCATCAGCATAGCCTGCTATCCCTCGACCATGATTTCACGCCTGTTCTGCCGTCTGTATGAGGAATACGGCGGCGACAATCTCCGAATGTCCTTTCTGGAAGGCACCGTGGAGGAAATCGTGGGATACGTGCATGAAGGCATGGCAGACATGGGCATTGTCTACTTCTCCAAGGATCAGCAGGGCTGTTTCGAGCATATACTGTCGCACCGGGATTGCGAATATACCGAACTGTCGCAGCACGCGCCCTGCATCTACGTCGGGCCCAGAAGTCCGCTGTACGAACGGGAGAAGGTTTCCTTTGCCGACCTCGAAGGACTGAACTTTATTCAGCCGCTGCACGATTTCTTTTCCATCGAACATCATCTGGACAGAATCAGCGTCGGCATGGCCAGAACAAGCCACTTTGAAAGCCGCGTCTCCACCAACAGCGACAATCAGATTATCGAAATGCTGCTGCATACCGACGTATGCAGCTTCGGCATACGTCTCATGAACGACGACTACCGCAAATATGCCATCCGCGATGTGCCCATCGAGGACTGCGGACGCTGCCTGAGTTTCGGTTTCATCAGGAAGCGCAAGTACGATCTTGCGGAAGAATACCGGCGCTTCATAGCGCTGGTGGACGAACACCTCTGCAAGGTCCAGCGGGGCAGGGACGGACAGGCGCTCGCAAACAGGCACAGCATCACAAAAAAAGACCATATTCAGGGGGTGTCATGAAAGAAAAACTGTCGATCCTTGTTCTGGCCGCCGGTCTGCTGCTGACGGCCACGGAAGGGCAGGCCGTGGACTTCCGGGCAAAAGGCGTCTGGATCAATATGCTGGAGTACGGCGACGGCGGCAGTTTCGTCAAAAGAGGACGCGACGGCGGTCATGTGACCGGCTGGGGACGCTGGGGAGAAGATCAGTTCGAAGCAAAATCCCGCGTACGCCTGCAACTGGATGCCGTAGCCTCCGAAGCCCTTTCCGGTTCGGTCTACGTTGAAATAGGCACGACGACATGGGGCAACGCCAAGAAGGGCGGCGCGCTGGGCGCGGACGGAACCATTGTAAAAATCAAGCACAGTTATCTGGACTGGGTTGTTCCCTCCACAGACATCAAGGCGCGCATGGGCATACAGCGTATTTTTCTGCCCGACTTCGTGACGGACGCCTCGCAGGTTTTCGATGCCGACGTGGCGGGCATCACCCTTTCCCTGCCGCTGAACGAGCACGCCGCCCTGACGGCCTTCTGGGCGCGCCCCTTCAACGACAACTGGACGGGCGACGACGCAACGCAGGGCCAGGGCTATCTTGACAATGCGGATATTTTCGGCCTTGCGCTGCCGCTGCATTTCGACGGCTTCCGCATGACGCCGTGGGCCATGCTGGGGGCTTTCGGGGCCAACGCCTTCCGCTCCGGCGACGACTACTACGGCCGGAACTCCGGGCTGACCGGCGGCCTCGGGCTGTCGCCGTCCTTCTATATGCTGCCGCAGGGTCAGTCCGGCCCGGCGCGCGCCCATGCTTATGCGACGGCCTTCTGGGCCGGGCTCACAGGAGAAATAACCGCCGCCGATCCCTTCCGATTCGCCTGGAGCGCCAATTACGGCAGCATCGACACCGGCCTTGCCGCGCTCAACCGCAGCGGCTGGTACGCCGCCGCGCTGGCCGAATACAAGACGGACTGGGGCACGCCCGGCATCTACGTCTGGTACAGCAGCGGCGACGACGGCAATCCGCGCAACGGTTCGGAACGCATGCCCACATTTGAAGCCAATAACGAAAGCACCAGCAGCGTTGCCGCCTTCGGCACGCTGGGCACATGGACCATAGGCCGGGACACCCTGCTGGGCTCCACCCTCGTCGGCACATGGGGCCTTGGCGTGCGGCTGGCCAACATCAGCTTTATAGACAAGCTGACACATACCATTCATGCCAATTTCTATCAGGGTACCAATGCGGCGGGCATGGCCGGTTACATTACCGGACGCAAGACCCGGGACGGCTATCAGGGCTACGCCCCCGCCGCCGGAGGCGCTTCGGCGGACTTCAATACCGTCAACGGCTACGGCCTGTATCTGACGGAAAACGATTACGCGGCGGAATTCGGCATCATGAGCAGCTATCAGATATACGACAATCTGCGCTTTCTGGTAGAGGCAAACTATATCGCCCTCTGGCTGGATCAGTCCTCCTCGGTCTGGGGCGGCTACAGGCGTTCCGACGGCAGCCGCCTGTCCGCCAACAGCACCGAAGACGCCTGGAATATCAACGCCAGCTTTATCTACAAGTTTTAGTAGATTTTTGGGGGGGGGGGGGGGGGGGGGGAGGGGGGGGGGGGGGGGGGGCGGGGGAGGGGGGGGGCGGGGGGGGGGGCCGGGCGGGGCGGGGGGCGCGGGG
>CAMBWG010000282.1 GCA_945871415.1 uncultured Desulfovibrio sp. | reverse complement strand
CGCTGATAGAGATTGTTGCGGATAGCCACGTCTTCCGTGGTGGTGGAAAAGGCCCACAGGGATTGAGGGCCGATGGTCAGGCTGAGGACAAGCTGTGACATGCCCGAACCTGTCCTGAACAGGGCAATGAGATTGGAACCGGCCTTGCCGGGCTTGCCCAACCGTGAGAGCGCATGACGGCAGGCCCCGTTCAGGCCGAAGCGTTCCGAGAGATTGTCGATACTTTTTTCCGTGCCGGAACCGAGGATGACGACCGTGGTAGCCAGTTCATCGGTGATGATTTTGGGAATATCGTCAATGGACTGCGTATACAGCCCGATGGACAGGTTCCACTTGCGGCTTTCGCGGGCCATTGTGGTCATGTCGGCCTGAAGCTGGCCCGCCACCGAGACGTTGTTGGTCACGCGATGCGCTTCATCGTAGCACAATCTTTTGGGGTCTTCCCTGATGGCCTCAATGCGTCCGGCATGGTAGTCCTGATAGTATTCGGGCATAAGCTGCACATCGGCGGGCATGAGAAAGAACCGGGAGCCGAGAACGTGTCGCGCCAGCATGTACATGACGGCTGACTGACGGTCAGCCGTAGCGCCGCCGCGCGGAGCCACTTCGTCCAGGTCGAGACTGACGATCTGCGCGTCGCCCAAATCGAACCGGGTAGGTTCCTTCAGAATGACATATGCTTCAATGGCGTCCAGTAATGAGCGCCAGACATTGTTGATGGTGTGTTCCTCATAGGTGTTCTGGATGCCCTTGTTCTGCCGAATCTGCGCCCCCACATCGGCCAGCAGCGGCACGGCGTATCTCTGCGCCTGCAATGCCTCATGCACATACCCCCGCTCAAAAAGCCCATCGACCACTTCCCACCAGGAGGTGGAAGCGTCGCGGCTGATGCCTTCATGGACAATGAGGTCATGCAGTTCGGGCAGGACGTTGGGTTGATAGAGCCGGGGATGATTGCCATCAGAAAGTTCCTCATAGGCCAAGTCGATAGCCCGGCCTATCAGACCCGGCACGCCGTCCGCCGGAGCGGTAGCATCCAGCGGCGTGGCCAGCAGCGACAGCAGGTTGACCAGAAACGCCTTGTGCGAGGGCAGGGGCTTGCGGCACCCCAGCGGCGTGTCAAAGGGATTGACGGCATAGTCCGGCGTCATCCTGAGCCGGTGATAGGCCGCAAGGTGCTTTTTGCCTTCGGGCAGGTTTTCTCGTAGCAGGGTAATCAGGCCGGAACTAGACGGCCCCACGTCCACGATGGACAGCCAGGGCAGGCGGGACAGCCCGGCCTGTGTGACAAAGGCGAAGTTAAAGGCGTTCAGAAATACGCTTTTCCCGCCGCCCATCGGGGCTACCCCCAGATCGATCCACGCGGCCTGTTCGGAGGAGTTGGGCGCGAAAGGCATGATTTTGCCGTCCTGAGTCCTGAAAATAAGACTGCCTTCCCGCCACGGCGAAGCCGAGCGCAAGGGCCACATGCCGATGGCGTCCTGCAAGGGCGCGGCTGAGACCGGAGCCGGACTGGTCGGCATCATGCCGGGCAGAGTCGCGGTAAAGCCAAGCAGCGGATCGCCCAGGGCTTCGGAAACATCCGTAGTGCCCCAACCTTGTACGGCTTTGGAGAGTTCCGCGACACGACGCCTGAGCAGTAGATGGGCCTCCTGTTCATTTTCCCGCAACCAAGCCCAGGTGCAGAGGCAGATGCGGAATTTCACGCAGCAGACGCCTTCCAAATCCAGTGCGCGCAATGCTTCCACGGCGTTGTTGAAGCGTTTGTTGTCCGCGTTTGTGAAGGCCAGAATAGCGGCCAACAGCGGCTTGAGGCCCATGTTCAGGCCGCCGTCTTCCAGCAGGAAGGACATTCGATAGGGCAACCGCTCGTCCCGTCGAGCCAGCACCCGGAAGAAGTCCTGAAATGGTTTGGGCGTTTGCGGCATGAGCGTCATAATCAGCGGCCCATACAAACGCTCGCCGATGCGTATGACGCTGCGGGAAAGCATGTGTCCTTCACGCGGCCAGAGCTGCGTCTGAAAGTCTGGGTATATGACGTTATGCAGTCTGTCTTTTTTACCCATGTCCGGATCGGGCAGACGAAACGGCAGGGTGTCACCGGGCACAAGAGCCTGCCACGCCCGACTGGTGAACTCCGGCGCGATGCACATGCGGATGTCCCGCAGAGCTTCATGTGCCGAGAGGGGATAAGCCAGCAAATCAGTCTGCCGAAAAGCGTCCAGCACACCTGTCAGAAAACCGTTGTGCGCGTCATGCAGGGCGGCGACGGCGCGGGCGATCTGCTGGCAGCCCATAAGCGAGGGCATTTTTGACATGGCCGCATCACGTTCTTTCAGAGCGGTTCTCCGCAGTGTGTCGGGCAGTACGGAAGGCCGTGTCCAGAGGACAATCCAACATTTTTCCAGAGCGCAGTAGCGTTGCAGGGCATGGCCCCAATCCTCCAGCAGCGGGCCGATATGCAGGCCGAGGTTGTGCGCCGTCAGACGGGAAGGCTGGAGCAGTTCGGCAATGCGTTCCCCGCTACTTTCCGGGTCATATTCAAAGACCACCTGGAGCGCATGGCCCGGCTTGGAGAGCGTGGCTTGGAGCTTTTCCGTCAGGCCGGGGACAATGGCCGCGTATTCTTCCACGCCCACATGCTGCAATGAACCTTCCAAATGCAGAAGGCTGACGAGGCTCCCGTCATCGGCCACCAGTACGCCGTTATCCACTGTTTCCAGCCTGCAATAGCTGTGAACCGGCCCGGCGAACGATTCAGAGAGTGCGCGGATGCCGCGATCCACGCCGTTGACAAGTATATCGAGCATCAGGAATCCCTCTTCAATACGACTTGCTGAATGACCACACCGCGCGGCGTCTTTGCCGTGGACGCGCGGCAAACAAGGACAGTGGCAAGGAGTTTTTGCGTGCTTTCCACACCCTGACTGGATTCGTAGGAAACAATCAGGGGGAACTCGACTTTCCATGTGGCCTTGCCGCTCACCAGACCGGAAGCGATGATGACCGGGGCGCGTGTGGCCACGGCGGAAGCGGAAAGCCGCTTGTCCCGAATCATGTCCAGAACGCCCGAACTTTGCAGGGAAGCCAAAAAGGACTTGTAGGCCGCGTCATCGAAGTGCGGCCTGATGCTTTCCAGTTTTTTCCGCCATTCCAGAAAGTTAAGCGACATAGCTCCGGCAATGGTGTCGGAAACCCAGGTCAGCAGCCCCTCCTGCGTGAGCAGCGGCTGATCCAGCGGAATCATGGGTGCAAGCCGCAAGTCCGGTGTGGCCGCGAAGTATTGCGGTTTCGGCTGATTCAATAACAGGAGGGCGACGACGCCCGTACTGGCGCACAAGGCCACAGTCAGGCCCAGAGCCAGCTTCATGGCCCGGCGGAACTGCGCCCTGTACCAGTCCAGCCCGCCGATGACGGCGGCGGCATCCGGAGCGGACGACGAGGCATGAGCTTCCGTCATGCTTTTGGTCTGCTCCTGAGACTCCGGGGCGTTTTTTCGTTTTTTGAAGATGCTCATCCGTATCCTCCGCGCTTACAGGCCGAGTTCACCCATGCCGGAAGTCTGGTCGCTTCCGAACAGCGTGGCGGAGCCGGAACCGAGAAATTCGCCAAGGCCGAGGGCCAAAGCGCCGATGACAACTTTGGTCAGTCCGCCAGCATAGGTGCTTTGTCCCTGATTTTTCGTAGCTTTATACATGTCCACAGTGCCCCACGCGCCCATACCCAACCCGGCAGCGTACCCGGTAAGTGTGATGCCTTTGGCCACGCCTTTGGCGTTGTCCGCAACATTTTCACCAATTTCGCCAAACGTAACGGCGGCATGGACTATTTCGGGCGCAAGTACCCAGACCGCAGCCATACACATGAAAGCGGCGGTGAAACGGAGGGGAGAAGCAGCCGTAAGATACGTATTGATGTTCATGGAACTGTCCTC
>CAMBWG010000281.1 GCA_945871415.1 uncultured Desulfovibrio sp. | reverse complement strand
ATCCTTCCCCCACGCGCTTTTATCTGGAAAATGAAACATCGCGGGAATGCCGTCGCTTTCCCCGCAGCAACCGTCCCCCGGAAACATAAGAGGCAGAAGCAGAATGTTTTTAACTATCTAGAGCGTTTTGTCTTTGAAAAAGGCGGAACGTGAGCCGGCGACACAGCGCCGCCCGGCCCAAAGTGAGCGGAAAACCGTGTTTTTTCCGCGAAACGACAGGCCGTATGGTTTAAAACAAGCAGCGTTTCAAACTGAAAATGTTCTCTATAGTTAATAGACATTTTTCACCCTGCATCAATACGCCCTGATGGAACTGCCGATGGATGACGTGCCCATTACCCCGGCGGACCGCCGCTGCGCCCGACTCTGTATTTCCGCCGTTTCCGGCGGCGGCGGCAAAACGCTGCTTTCACTCGGTCTGGCCGGAGCCCTGCGCGCGGCCGGCCGGGAAATCGTCCCCTTCAAGAAGGGGCCGGACTATATTGACGCCGCCTGGCTCTCGCTGGCTGCCGGACGCCCGGCCCGTAATCTTGATCCGTATTTTCTGCCGCCGGAGGAGCTGCGTCGGAATTTTCTGCTCGGCGTGGCGCGAACGCGCCGCCGGCTCGCCCCGGAAACGCCGCTGCTGGCGCTGCTGGAAGGCAATCGCGGCCTGTATGACGGTCTGGACACGCAGGGTTCCTGCTCCACCGCCGGTCTGGCCCGTACGCTGGGCTGTCCCGTCGTCATCAGCCTCAACTGCACCAAGATGACCCGAACCGCCGCGGCGCTGCTTTCCGGTCTGCGTCATTTCGAGCCGGACACGCCCCTTGCCGGCGTTATCCTGAGTCAGACGGCCTCTGCCCGCCATGAAGGCATCCTGCGCCGTGCCATCGAGGAATATACCGATCTGACCGTATTCGGCGCATTACCGCGGCTGGCCGACAATCCTCTGCCGGAACGGCACATGGGGCTTGCCTCGCTGGCCGGAAGCGCGCTGACGCCGGAAGCCGCGCAGACATTGCGGAAGCTGACGGATTTGATCCGCGAGCATGTGGATATGGAACGCCTGCTGGAAGTCGCCTCGACGGCTCCGGCGCTGCCGCAGCCCCCCGCCGCCGCTGCGCCGCCCCGGCCCGCTGCCGACGCCGTCCGCCCGCGTATCGGCTATGTCCGCGACGCCGCACTCTGGTTCTATTACGAAGAAAATCTCGAAGCGCTGGAACAGGCAGGGGCCGAACTGGTGCGTCTTTCCCTGCTGGATGCGCGGGACTGGCCGCCCATCGACGGGCTCTATCTGGGCGGCGGCTTTCCCGAAGACTGGATAGAGCAGCTTTCCACCTCGCCCCATGTGCGCCGCAGCCTGCCCGCGCTGGCAGCCGCGGGCCTGCCCGTCTATGCCGAATGCGGCGGCTTCATGATCCTGACGCAGGGCCTGCGCAAAGGAGATCGCCGCTGGCCTCTGGCCGGGCTGCTCCCCGTGGATGTGGAATTTCACGCCCGGCCGCAGGGTCTCGGCTACGTTGACGGCATTGTCCGGGGAAAAACGCCCTACTTCCCTGAAGGAACACGTTTGCGCGGCCATGAGTTTCATTACTCCCGCTGCGCCCTTCCCCCCGAACAGCTTCCCCCACCGGAACTGGCCCTGCATCTGGAGCGCGGCGTAGGCATGGGGCCGCTCTATCCCCGGCAGGACGGATTCTGTCACGGGGCCATCTGGGCTTCCTACTGCCACCTCTTCGCGCCAGCCGTTCCCGACTGGGCTCCCGGCTTCGTTGCCGCGGCCCGCGCCTTTGCCCGAAACAGAATATAAAAAAAGGGCCTTCCGCGACCCTGGACGGCGGAAGGCCCGATTCCTGCAGACGCGCACATTGCAGGCCGGGACATATCACAATGATACGTAATCCCCTCCCCGTCCTGCCAAGTCTACGGGAATCATTGTGGCCATGATCCGTCTCTCCTTGCCGCCCAGCAGCCACAACGGCCTGCGGCAAGACTGACGAGAGAGAGTTACGGGCGAGACGAAGAAGACGCGACCATGACCAACACTCTCGGGCAGGGCTGGCGGCTTCCCGGCCATACCGGGCCGCCCGCATTATTCCTTGCCCTTAAATTTGATTTAATTTTTATAAAGTCAATATTAAAATGTCAAGCTCAATTTGCCGTGCCGCATCCTCTCAAATTTTATCGTCGCCCGCTTTCCTGCCGAAGCCGCCCCCGGCATCCCGGGGGCTTGCCTTGAAGGGGCTTCCTTGCATACAACGGCAGAACTACACGGCAGGACAGTGACGAGCGCTGATGCGCCGTGCCCGATATACCCCGGACATTTTATGAAACACGCCTCTGACAATGCCCGCCTTACCGCGCTCTGGCACGATCTTTCCAGCGAGGATCGCCAGTGGCTGCGCCAGAAGCTCCTGCGGCACAATGCGGCGGGAGTCTGGAGCGATGACGGCTGCCTCGATGCGGCAGAAATGCGCATCGCCGAAAACTGGTTCCATGAGCGGGCGATCTGTGCGCTTACCTCGCGGGAAAAGACCTCCCGTCTGCGGCTGTGGCTGATTTTCATGGTCCTGCGCCATGCCGGTCTGCGCTGGGTGGAAGTGGAGCAGCTCCGCCGCCCGGACGTGAATATTGCCGCCCAGTGCATCCGCGTAACAGGAGCGCATGCGCGCGACGTGCCACTCTCCCCCATGGTGGCCGCCCAGCTGGGCACGGTTCTGGAAGATCCTTCCGGCATAGGGGCGGCGCTCCTGCCCGTGGAGTATGACGCCAGCCATATACGCCGCAATCTGCAGCGCTGCGGGCAGGAATGCGGTCTGCCGCGGGGACTGCTGACCGCACGCGGCCTGCGCCGCAGCCGGGGTCTGGAACTGCGGCGGCAGGGACTCCCCGATCTCGTGGTGGACGCCTTTCTTGGACGTCCCCGGCACGGCGGCGACATTATCCGTCACGATCCCCGCAACGTGGCCCGCCTGCTGCGTGACAACATCCAGCGCGGCGGCCAGACGCGCAGCAGCGCCCGCAACGTGACACACGGGCGCATCGAAGCCCTGAGCCCCCGGGGTATCCTTGTCTGCGTCAGCCTGAGTTGCCCGGAAGGGCTGCGGCTTGATGCGGTCATCACCGATGCCAGCCGTCGCCGCCTCGGTCTTGAGGTCGGCGGGCTGGTCTGCGCCAGCGTCAAAGCTCCCTGGGTGGAGCTTATTCCCGAGGAGCTGCCGCTGCCCCCGCCGCTGGGGCTGGGCGCTTCCGCGGGTGTGCCGCAGAACATCTTTCGGGCGCGGGTTGCCGATCTGCGCGGCGACGACGATGTTGTGGAAGCCGTGGTGCGGCTTCCCGGAGGCGGCGAATGGTGCGCCGTCCGCTACAGGGCCGAAGATCCCTGGTGCTCCGGCCTTCACGAGGGGGACGTCGTGCAGGTGCGTTTCAGCGCCTCCGCCGTCATCCTGAACAGCCTTGATCCTCTTGCCTGACTGCCCTGCAATCAGACCTCTTCTGGAGATACCATGACTTCCTTTTCTCATCTGGATAAAGACGGCGGCCTGAATATGGTCGATGTTTCCAGTAAACCCGATACAAAACGCATTGCCGTGGCCGAGGCCGTCGTGGAACTGGCCCCGGAAACGCTGGATCTGCTCAAACGCGCGGCCCTGCCCAAGGGCGATGTGCTGACCTGCGCCAAGGTGGCCGGTATCATGGCGGCCAAGCGTACCGCCGAGCTCATTCCCCTGTGCCATCCCCTGAGTCTGAACCGCGTCGATGTCCGCTTTGAGATTATCGCGACGCCGCCCCGCGTTCGTATTGAAACGGAAGCCGTCACGACCGGCCCCACCGGCGTGGAAATGGAAGCCATCATTGCCGCTCAGATCGCCGCCGCCACCATTTATGACATGTGCAAGTCCGTACAGCGCGACATCGTTATCAGCCGGATCCGCCTCCTGCGCAAGGAAGGCG
>CAMBWG010000280.1 GCA_945871415.1 uncultured Desulfovibrio sp. | reverse complement strand
GATCCGGGCCTTGAGCTCTTTCAGTTTGAAACGCTGCGCGTTTCAAACCATGGAGATAAGGGGGCCTTCCCCCCGGAAGAGCAATTTAGCGTACAGGCCCTAATGCGTGCTTTCCGGCGCGGGCGTCGCGACGGGGTGCATGGCCGCCGCAGCAAGACGGGTCGCCAGGTCCTTGACCTTGTCGGTTTCGCACCACTGGGCAAACAGGCTGCGCCACTGACCGAAGTCCATGAAGGTCTGTTCCAGCTGAGCCTCGTGCATCTGAACCCAGGCATTGAAGAGCTGCATGCGCGTCTGGAAGGACGAGCTGTCAAAGACCATATCGGCCATCTGGCGCGGCATGGCTTTACCGTCCAGATGCTGCACCACAAAGCTGCATACGGCCTGCTGAGAATTTTCAAAAGAGGCCGTCTTGCCGTTGAGTTCCTCGGCCAGCGGCAGAAGATGCGCGTATTCTTCCCGGATGCGGTTCATGGCTTTGTCGGGAACGGCCAGATAGAGCGTATGATCGCCGTCCACGTCGTCGGCATCAGCCTTTTCGGCGATGAAATAGAAACGCAGCCAGTTCTCGAACATGACGGCTTCAAGAATGCTGACGACGGCCTGCTGAAATTGTTCCTGCTCTTTGGGCATGGGGTTGTTTCCTCGCTGAAGGTTGCATACCGTCCCGCACGCCGGACGGCGGGAAACGGTCTGGGCATTGGCGGGGAAAAGTGTACGGATGCGGGCGGGACGCGTCAACACCCCCGCGGCTGCCGGGAAGGGTGAGCGCCTCTTTCTGGCGTGTCGGACGCTTTTGAGCTATGATCATAATTTCCGGTTGCGGAAATGACGCGGCGGAGGATGAAGTTTCGCCTGCGCCGTACCCGACAGGCCGTTCCGGCCCTCTTTCGCACATTAAACTTCCTGTTGCGGATTCCATGATAGATTTCAGACAACGATTGAATGACGCCCAGTATGAAGCCGCTACCTGCGGCGACGGTCCCGTGCTGGTTGTGGCCGGCGCGGGCAGCGGCAAGACCCGGACCATCGTGCACCGTCTGGCCTGGCTGGCGGAACAGGGTGTTCCGCCGTCGTCCATGCTGCTGCTGACCTTTACGCGCAAGGCTGCGCACGAAATGCTGCAACGAGCGGCGGAGGTCGGCGATCAGGGCCTTACGGGCGTGCAGGGGGGGACGTTCCATTCCTTCGCTTTCGGGGTCCTGCGACGCTGGCGGCCGGAATGGCTTGAGGGGCGCGGCTTTTCTCTGATGGACAGCGCTGATATTACGGCCGCCGTCAAGGAGTGCAGGGAAAGCCTCGGCATTGCCAAAGGAGACCGTTCCTTTCCCAAGACGCAGGCCGTGGTCGGTCTTTTGAGCAAGGCGCGCAACAAGGAGCAGGGGCTGGACGTCATTTTGCAGCGGGAAGCCTGTCAGCTTCTGCCCCATGCCGAAGCTCTGACGCGGCTGGGCGAAGCCTACGCGGCCTACCGCCGGGAAAGGGGACTGCTGGACTACGACGATCTGCTGTTCGAGCTGGAGGCGCTGTTGCGTCGCAATGATGAAGCGGCGGCGCAGCTGCGGGCCCGTTTCCGGCATATCCTTGTGGACGAATATCAGGATACCAACCTTGTGCAGGCGCGGATCGTGCGTCTGCTGGCCGGGCCATCCGATGCCGCGCCGGAGGACATGGGCAATGTCATGGCCGTTGGCGACGAGGCTCAGTCCATTTATGCCTTTCGCGGCGCGAATGTCAGAAACATTCTTGATTTCCCCAAGCTCTTTCCCGGTGCGCGCATTATCCGGCTGGAGGAAAACTACCGTTCCACAAAGCCGATTCTGGACGTTGCCAACAGCGTGCTGTCCCATGCGGCGGAATCTTTCCGCAAGCATCTCTTTACCCGGCAGGAAGGCGGCGCGCCGGTGCGTCTGATCTCGGCCCTGAGCGACAAGACGCAGGCCTCTCTTGTGGCCGCCCGCATCGGGGAACTGCTTGAGCGCTATCGTCCTGGAGAAATTGCCGTTTTATTCCGGGCCGGCTTTCATTCCTTCCAGCTGGAAATGGCGCTTAATCAACGCGGCATCGCCTTTCGCAAATATGGCGGACTGCGCTATGCCGAAGCCGCTCACGTAAAGGATGCGATTGCGTATGCGCGCCTGCTGATCAATCCTCTGGATATGCCGTCCTTTGAGCGCGTGGCGGCGCTGCATCCGGGGATCGGCCCCCGGACGGCACGCAAGATCCATGCGAAGCTGCTTTCCGGTGACACGGCAGCCCTGCGCAAGGCTCTGGCACGGCATGAAGGTCTGCGGGCGGATCTGGATTTTCTGGATACCCTGCGGGCCCATGCGCTCAGCCCGGCGGGGATTATGTCTTCCATTGTGGAGCAGTACCGCCCCCATATGGAACAGGTGTATCCCGAGGACTGGCCGCGCCGGCAGCAGGCGCTGGAAGAGATTGTCCAGATGGCTGCCGGTTATGAGGAACTTGATGTTTTCATTGCCGATCTGGCGCTGGATACGCCGGAGGATGAGGACGTTGACGAAGGCGCGGTGACGTTGTCCACCATACATTCCTCCAAGGGGCTGGAGTGGGATGCCGTACTGATTATCGATCTGGCGGAAGATCGCTTCCCCTCGCGGCATTCCATGAGCCGCCCCGAAGACTTTGAAGAGGAACGCCGCCTGATGTACGTTGCCTGCACACGGGCCCGCAGGGAACTTGATTTATATTGTCCGACAAGCATTTTTGACAAGGCGGAACGCGGCAGCAGGGCTGTGGTGCAGAGTCCCTTTGTCAGGGAACTTCCTTCAGGTCTGGTGGAGGCGTGGAGCGAGGGCTACGGAGGCATGCTGCGCCGCAAGATGCCCGGAGAGGCGCCTGCCTCGGGCCGGTCGTCGTACGGCGATGACTGCCAGCTGCCGCCGGAAGAGCGCGCCTCCCTGTACGGTTCCGCGGCGTCGGCGGACAGCTTCCGTCAGGCTCCCGCTGCGGACGCGGGCTCATGCGGCTATTGCCGCCACAGAATTTTCGGCAGGGGCAAGATTGTGCGCCGCCTGCCTCCCGATAAGGTCCAGGTGAACTTCCCCGGTTTTGGCCTGAAGGTCATACTGGCGGAATATCTGCTTCCCGAGGAGTAGCTATGCCCAACCCCTTCTGTCCTCCCTGTTCCGAGGATGACATCCTGAAACGGCTGTCGCTGCATTTTCCCGATACCCCCGAAACGCTGCTCATAGGCCGCGGCGACGACTGCGCCATGCTGCGCCCCGGCGGCCCTCTGTGCGTCAGTAATGATTTGTTTCTGGAGGATGTGCATTTTCGGCGTTCCTATTTTACGCCCGAAGATGTCGGCTACAAGGCGCTGGCGGTAAATATCAGTGATCTGGCCGCCTGCGGCGCGCGTCCGCAGGCGTTTACCCTGGCGCTGGGACTTCCCGACGATGTGGATGTGGCCTGGCTGGACGCCTTCTTTGCGGGCATGGCCGATGCGGCGCGTCCCTGGCGTATGGCGCTGGCCGGCGGGGATTTGTCCCGTTGCGACCGTCTGCATATTTCCGTCACTGTCTGGGGCGAAGCCTACGGCGCGCCGGACGAACCCGTTTTTCTGGCCCGCGGCGGCGCCATGCCCGGCGACAGTATTTTTCTTGTGGGGCAGGTCGGTCTTGCCCGTGTGGGACTTGCCGTTCTGGAAAAGCACGGTCGTTCGGCAATCGAGCGCTGGCCCGCGGCCTGCGCCGCCCACCTTCATCCGCTGCCGCAGGTGGATGCCGGTCTGATGCTGGCGCGCGCGGGCAGCAATGCCCGCCCCCCTGTGCTGATGGACGTTTCCGACGGGCTGGCCCGCGATTTGCCCCGTCTGCTGGATCGCAGCGGACGCAAGGACGGCGGCGGCCTCGGCGCGGCGCCGATGCAGTAATAGTTATTGTCGATGGACAGATTGTACAGCCAGTTGATTA
>CAMBWG010000279.1 GCA_945871415.1 uncultured Desulfovibrio sp. | reverse complement strand
CTGTTCCAGCGTCTGCAAGGCCGCAATCCCGGACGCCAGCAGAAATTTACGCGCGTCCTCTTCCTGCGGGCCGCTCCCCTCCCGCGGAGGAAGCGCCTCCAGCTCCCGCAGTACGGCGCCCGTCAGGGAGTCTTCCCGCGCAAGGGCCGCAACGCCTCCCTTGTCGCTCCCGACGATGCAAAGGCGGGCAATCTCGCTTGTGCTCATGGCGTTTTCCTTAAAACATTTTCAGTTTGAAACGCAGTGCGTTTCAAATCCTGCGGCCTGTCGTTTCGCGGAAAAAACGCGGTTTCTCCGCTCACTTCGGGCCGGACGGCCTGTGCCGCCCCTCGGACTTCACCTCTTCAAAGGTAAAACGTCCAGGACACAGGTTTTCGACGAGCGCCGTTCAGCGACGCCTTCGGCCCGTGCGCGGAAGCGGCGTCCCGCTTCAGGTCCCTTCCGCTTCCTCTGCCGGAACAGAAAGCAGCGCGCAGACTACGCGAACGTATCGACGCATTCCTCCCGCAGCCAGGCCAGGGCGCCTTCGCGCCATGCCCGCAACGGCACAAAGGCGCTTCCGTTCCATTCCCCGAAACAGTGCACCGGTCCGCCCAGCGAAAGGGCATGCAGGGCCCAGGCATCAGACTCTGCGCACGACAGCACAAAAGACAGACGCCGCCCGTCCGCAAGCAGCATCTGAAGCGTCCCGGCATCGTTGCAGCGCAGCCGCACGTCGGTAAGCGTCAGCGGCCAGCGCCACAGCCACGGATTGGCCTTTACCATGTCCTGCACCCGCCGCACGGCAAGGGCCGTTTCCGGCAGCGGCGGCCTTTCCGCCTCCGGCGCGGGCCCAAAGTTCTCCGCGGGCAATGCGCGCTGCCGCACTGTCCCGGGATAAAAGACAAGTTCGCCCGCAAAGAGATCGCCCGCAGTGAAGATGCCGGAAAACCCCTTGCCCCGGGGGGCGTAATCCTGAATCAGAGCCGTTTCCCCTCCGGCGGTTCCCAGCCAGACACGCCGCTCCCTGATGCGGCCGAAATCCTCCTGCGCCACGCCGAGCACCTGCCAGACCCCGTTCACATGAACGCCGTCGGCCAGCACCTGCTCTTTTTCCAGTGTTATGCCCAGCGCGAGGAACAAATCGTAACGGGCCGCCTCCGAAAGACGCTCCCGCGATCGAAAGGCTTCCACCAGAAGCTGCAGACGTCCCATCAGCGGCAGCAGCCGCTTCAGAGAAGCTTCATCCGTACACCCCTGCCAGAGCTTTTCCATTTTCTCGATCACCAGCGCCAGGCCGGAAAGCTGCGTATCCACCAGACGTTTGCTCAGGCCCTGCAGCCATCCGGGCGTGAGCCCGTGCCGCACAGCGTCGATCATGCGCTCATGCAGCAGACTGATGCCTTCCGTCATAAGCGGCACATGCCCTTCCACCCGCTCGCTAAACGAGGCGACCTTCTTTTTGCTCTTCTTTTTTCCGGGACTCCCGGCGGCGTCCGTCCGCCCTGCGGCCGCCTCCTGCCGCCGCGCGCGCTTTTCCCGCCATTCCCGCACCCATTCGGGACACTCTCCGCCCAGTTCCGCGCCGCTCTGCGCGCGCAGGAACAAAAGTCCCAGCACATGCTTGCAGGGAATTTTACGGCTCGGGCAGGAACACGAAAAGCCGATCTCCTGTCGGGAGGCATCTATTCGCACCTGATACGGCTTGCTGCCGCTCCCCTTGCACAGGCCCCACAGAAAGCCCCCTTCCTCGCCGACTTCCTGCCAGGCGGACGGCCTGGCCAGCCCTTTTCCGGAGCGCACGGAAGATTCGTCAGGAGCAAGACCTTCTATTGTCTGTAGAGAAAAATCCACGGCACCTCCCCCCAAAACAAAAGCCAGTTTCAGACACACTGCCTTAACAGATCCGTAAAATCAAGAAAGCCTGCCCGCCGCCATACCCCTGAGACCGCAGATGTTTCCTCTTGCTCCGGCTTTTAGCAACCATCCGGTAGGAGCAGGCTCCTTCCGGAGCAAAACGTGCAGCATGTGCTTAAAATTTCAAGCGCTATTGCCTGGAAAACATATTGAAAAATGAAGCGTTGTATAGAATGCTATGGCGACGGGGAAAAAATCGCCGGGCCTTTTCATCCCCGGCGCTTCGCAAAGAACAGTCCCCCCGCCGGAAGGCGGCATATTCTCAGCGACCTACTCTCAGGTAGATACAGGATGGAATGACATAATGAACTTTTTTAAAAAAATACGTCGTAATGCGACTCTCGTGCATACTTGGGGCACCTCGGCAGGGGTCGGACTCTGGGACGTGGAGCTTGTGAACGGCGATCCCATGTCTCCGGAAAGCCACTGGACATGGTCGGACGAATTCCGGCGGCTTGTGGGCTTCACCAGCAAGGACGACTTTCCCGACAAGGTGAATTCCTGGACGGATCGCCTGCATCCCGAAGATATCGACAGAACCTTTGCCGTATTCGGCGATGCTCTTGCAGGCAAGACCAACGGCTACGACGTCACCTATCGTCTGCGCATGCGTGACGGCTCCTACCGCTGGTTCCGGGCCACGGGAGGCGTGACGCGCGACAGTCACGGCAGGCCCATCCGTGCCTGCGGCTCTCTCGTGGATATTCACGAAAGCTACCAGCGCGAAGAAATTCTGGAACTGTGGAGCACGTCCGCAGGCGTGGGCCTCTGGGATGTTGTGCTTGCCAACGGCGATCCCATGTCCCCGGAAAGCCGCTGGACATGGTCGGACGAATTCCGGCGGCTTGTGGGCTTCAAAACCCAGGAAGAATTTCCCAATAAAGTGAACTCCTGGACGGATCGTCTGCATCCCGAAGATATCGACAAAACCTTTGCCGTGTTCGGCGACGCCCTGTCAGGCAAGACCGACCGTTATGACGTCTGTTATCGCCTGCGCATGCGTGATGAATCCTACCGCTGGTTCCGGGCCACAGGAGGCGTGACGCGCGACAAGCACGGAAATCCCATCCGGGCCTGCGGTTCGCTTGTCGATATTCAGGAAGTGGAAGAAAACAAAGCGCGCATTCAGGCGACCGCCGGTCAGCTGGAATCCATGGCCAGAACGCTTTCGGCAGCCGCAAAGAATCTGTCCGAATATATCGCCCAGTCCGAACAGGACGCCGCCCAGCAGGCCGACCGCGCCACCAGCACAGCCTCGGCCATGGAAGAAATGAATTCCACCGTTCTGGAAGTGGCCCGGAACGCCGGACAGGCCTCCAAGGCTTCGGCCTCGACGCGCACCAAGGCCGAAGCCGGGGAAAAAATCGTACACAAGGCCATCGACGGCATCGAGAGCGTCCGGCATCATGCCCTCAAGCTCAAGACGGACATGGGCCAGCTTGATCAGAGCGCCAAGGCCATTACCCAGATCATGGGCGTCATCTCCGATATTGCGGATCAAACCAACCTGCTGGCGCTCAACGCGGCCATCGAAGCGGCGCGCGCAGGCGAAGCAGGACGCGGTTTTGCCGTGGTTGCCGACGAAGTCCGCAAACTTGCGGAAAAAACCATGGCTTCCACAGCCGAAGTGGACAAAGCCATCCTGGATATCCAGACGAGTACAGGCAAGAGCATCGCTCAGGTGGATGTAGCCGCCAAGGCCATTGACGACGCTACGCTGCTGGTCAATCAGTCCGGCGAGGCCCTGCTGGAAATTGTACGTATGGCCGAAGGCACCGCGGATCAGGTGGACGCCATCGCCACCGCCGTGGATGAACAATCTTCCACCAGCGAAGAAATCAATAAATCCGTTGCCGAAATCAACACCATCGCCGGCAGAACCGCACAGGCCATGCAGGAATCCACCAAGGCCATAGAAGAACTTGCCCATCAGGCCTTCGCCCTGGAAAAACTCGTGGAAGAAATAAAAAACTAAAGAGAGAGTATGTGTTGGGGGGGGGGGGGGGCCCCCGCCCCCCCCGGGGGGGCGCGCACGCGCCATCGGGGGCAACGCGCGCCCC
>CAMBWG010000278.1 GCA_945871415.1 uncultured Desulfovibrio sp. | reverse complement strand
GATGTTCTTGGCCTTGCCGTGCACGATCTGGCCCTCTTCGAGGGTGCGCAGCAGATCCTGACGCTTGGAATCGCGTTCCTCTTCAAGCAGCACGCGGCGCGACACGATGACGTTGCTGCGACGGCGGTTGATCTTGAGCACGCGGAATTCGAATTCCTGATTGACCAGGGCGTCCATATCCGGCACGGGACGCAGATCCACGTGCGAACCGGGCAAAAACGCCTCGACGCCGCCGATATCCACCGTGTAACCGCCCTTGATGCGGCGCACGATGTGGCCCTTGATGACCCGATTGTTCTCCTGCACGTCTTCCAGCTGATCGAAGACCTGCATGCGCTTGGCTTTTTCAAAGGAGAGAGTGATGGTGCCCTCGTTTTCGTTCTTGCGCACCACGTACACGTCAACCTTGTCGCCCACCTTCACGTTGATGTTGCCGGCGGCGTCGCGGAATTCGGCGGCGGGGATCTGCCCTTCGGACTTGAAGTTCACGTCCACAAGGACATTGTCGTCATTGACGCGGACGATTTCACCTTTGACGATGGAGCCTTCTTCGAGGTCGCCAAAGTCGGGGTTGAGGTAGTTTTCAAGGGCACTTTCGAAAGAAATTTCGTTCTCGTGCCCGGTTGCATTGTCTGCCATGCTGCCATGCCTCCAAATAATCTGCCCCGGTAAGGGGTGGTGGTAAAAAGTAGCAGAAGGCGTGACGAAGTACAAGCGTAAAAATACAACCGCTCAGGGCGGCTCCGGCACAGCCTAGCCTATGGGCAGCTGTGCCTCGGCATAGTCGTAGCGGCGGGATCGCTGGAGGCTGCGCACGGCCATAATCAGCGCCAGCAGGCCCACGCGGCCGGCAAACATATTGGCGATGATGATCCCCTTGCCGAAATCGGTCAGTTCGCCGGTAAAATTGAGGGACAGGCCCACGGTACCCAGCGCGGAAACCACCTCGAACAGCAGACGCAGCAGGGGCACATCCCCGCCGCCGCTGCGGTCCAGAATACCGCCTTCGCTGAGACTGAGCAGCAGCGTGGACGCCATGATCAACAGGCAGTAAAGAAAAAAAATCGTCAGGGCGCGCGTCAGGTTTTCCGGGGGAACGCCGCGCCCCTCAAGGACAATCTGACGCTCGTTGCGACACTGGGCCACGATGTAGCCCACCAGCACACGGAACGTGACGACCTTGATACCGCCGGCGCAGGACCCGGAACTGCCGCCGATAAACATCAGCACGCAGAGGATCAGCAGACTGGCTTCGCTGCACGCCGCCATATCAATGGTATTGAAGCCTGCCGTGCGGGCGATGACCGAATGAAAAACAGCCGCCATGCCCAGCGTCATCCCGTCGCCCACGGTCAGTTCGTTGCCCGGCCTGCGCCACTCAATGAGGAAGAGCAGCACGGCCCCCGCCACAATCAGCATGGCGGAAGTCTTGAGCACCAGCCTGCTGAACCGGCTGTAACGGGCGGTTTCCGCGCCGATGCGGCCGCGGGTCAGAATCCCCAGCGTCTCCCGCAGCACCGTAAAGCCCAGCCCTCCCAGAATGACGGCCATGCAGATAACCGCATTGACGCCCGCATGTTCCCGGTAGCTCATCAGATTATCCGGCTTCAGGGCAAAGCCCGCGTTGCAGAAGGCGGATACGGCATGAAACAACGCCTTGAAGGGCGTAAAAAAAGCCGGGTCGCAGCAATACAGCAGCACGGCTGTCAGAAGTTCGATACCCGCGGTGATGGCAACAACTTCGCGGATGAAACGACGCAAATCGAAGGTGTCGCCCAGCAGGGCCTGACTGACCGCCTCCCGGCTGGTAAAGGGCACCGCCCGGCGCCAGAGCAGAAAAATCAGGCTGGTATACGTCATGACGCCCAGCCCGCCGGTCTGAATCAGACTCAGCAGAATTCCCTGCCCGACTGGCGAAAGAACGCTGCTGACGTCAACGGTGGAAAGCCCCGTCACGCAGACGGCGGACGTGGCAATAAAAAAGGCGTCCATCCAGGGCAGGTTCTGCCCCGGCATGAGACTTGCGGGCAGCCGCAGGGCGCACGCGCCCAGCAGGATGACGGCAAGAAAGGAATAGACGGGCCAGGTAAGAGGGCTGAAAATGCGGTGCTGTCGCATGGCTCATGCTGTAGGCCAATACGCCGGGGAATGCAAACCCTCCGGGCTTTACAGGAAAGAAAAGGGTTGCTACGCTTTTTGCCTCTGGAACGCGATACGCCCGCCAGACCATACGGCCTGTCGTTTCGTGGAAAAACACGTTTTTTCCGCTACTTCCGGCCGGGCGGCATTGTGCCGCCGCCTCGCGTTTCACCTTTCCAAAGGTAAAACGATCGTATTGCATACTGCGCGGGCGACGCATGCAAAGCTGGGGGAGCCGGGCCCGGAGCCGTTTCATTTTCTGAAACGCACTCCGGCGGGACGGCTGAGAGTGGGCAGCGTGCCCAGACCCCATGAACCTGACGCAGTTCGTACTGCCGTAGGGAAGCTTGCCGGGGCCTTCGCATCCCCTCCCCCACGGTCGCGGGCACGCGTCGCAACCTGCCGCGCGCCCGTGGGCGCACGGCCGCGAGGCTCGTCTTCATGTCTCTCCGTTCTCAGAATGCCGCCCTGAATACCCTTCTGGACGCTCATCTTTCTTCTCTCGCCGAAGAAGAACAGCTCTCCCCTTCCCTCATTCTCGATGCCCTCGAAGCCGGCAGCATGGTTCTGCTGGGCAATC
Organism: uncultured Desulfovibrio sp.; assembly: GCA_945871415.1. Taxonomy (GTDB): domain Bacteria; phylum Desulfobacterota; class Desulfovibrionia; order Desulfovibrionales; family Desulfovibrionaceae; genus Desulfovibrio. The sequence continues at coordinate 1,244 of CAMBWG010000278.1, read as the reverse complement.
CCGCGCATGACGGTCTGCGGCCGCTGCTCGTGGGCCAGCCCTCGCGCGTCAAGGTCAACGCCAATATCGGCACATCCCCGCTCTGCAACTGCGTGGCTACCGAGCTGCGCAAGATTCAGGCCGCCATTGACAGCGGAGCGGACACCGTCATGGATCTGTCCATTGCCGGAGACCTCGACGCCATCCGTCAGGGCATGCTCAAGGCCTGTCCCCTGCCGCTCGGCACCGTGCCCATGTATGCCGTGGGCCAGCGCCTGCTGGACGCCGATCGCGACGTGGCCACCATGCAGCCGGACGAACTTTTTGAGGAAATTACCCGGCAGGCCCGGCAGGGCGTGGACTTCATGACCGTGCATTGCGGCCTGTCACTGCGCGGCGCGGAAATGGCCGTAAAACAAAAACGCGTTATGGGCATCGTCTCGCGCGGCGGCTCCATGCTGGCGCGCTGGATGCTGGAAAACAACCGGGAAAATCCCCTGCTGGAATACTTTGATCGTCTGCTTGACGTCTGCCGCGAATACAACGTCACCCTTTCTCTGGGCGACGGTCTGCGCCCCGGCGCGGGCGTGGACGCGGGCGACGCGGCTCAGTGGGAAGAAGTCATCAACCTCGGCCGCCTTGCGGCCTACGCGCTGGAACGCGGCGTGCAGTGCATGATTGAAGGGCCCGGACACGTGCCCATGAATCAGGTTCGCACCCAGATTCAGGGCATCAAGCGCCTGACCAACAACGCCCCCCTGTACGTCCTCGGCCCCCTGACCATCGACAGCGCGCCCGGCTATGATCATATCGCCGGGGCCATTGGCGGCGCCATGGCCGTGGAAGCCGGCGTGGACTTCCTCTGCTACCTGACACCCGCCGAACATCTGACCCTGCCCAATGAAGCCGACGTGCGCGCCGGCGTGCTTGCCTCCCGCGTGGCCGCGCAGGCCGGGGAAGTGGCGCTCGGCCGCCCCCGCGCTCTGGCGCGGGAAGCCGCCATGAACGCCGCCCGCAAGGCCCTCGACTGGGACGGCATGCGCAAAGCCGCCCTCGATCCCGCCCAGCTCGACGCCCGCCGGGAAGAACACAAGCACGAAGACGTCTGCGCCATGTGCGGCAAGTTCTGCGCCGTCAAGATGCTGCAAGGCAAGTAGCTCTACTGCTTGCAGGGGGGGCGGGCCCCCCGCCGCTCGCGCGGAAGGGCTGCGAGAACGCCGGTTCTGGCGTCGCTGCGCACAGGGTGGGCCCGTGCGCCCGGGCCC
>CAMBWG010000277.1 GCA_945871415.1 uncultured Desulfovibrio sp. | reverse complement strand
AACAGCGCCTCGGCCGTGCGGCCCGGAATGCTGCTGGAAGCCGCGCCTAATTGGTTGTATATTACGCCGTCCACGCTTGCCTCGTCCGGCCCGGCGCTGCGGGCGCTGGCGCAGCCGGGCGTGACGGCCCTGATGGCGCGTCTGGGCCTGCGCGGCCTCTATGTGACGCCCACGGGCGAAACCGGCGAAATCTGGACGGGCCGTGCGCTGCCCGGCGGCGACGATGTGACCACGCTGGGCCTTGCGCCGCATGCGGGCACGGAGGAGGATGTTTCCCGCCTGACCGCGACGCTGGAAGCGGCGTCCATGCAGAGCGGCGGCCAGATTCCCCCGGCGGCCACGGGGCTTGGCCCGGATTTCATTCTTCAGGCCCGGCATGCGCCGCGCTTTGACGGCATTTACGCCATGATGACCGTGCCGAAGGAGCTGTGGACGCTGCTGCCCGTGGTGCCCGAGGAATGGGAATGCCTGCCGCTGCGGCCGGAAAGCGTGCGCGCGCTTCAGGAACAGGGCGTACTGCCCCGGGCCATTGTCCGCGACGGCCTGCCCTGGGCCGAGCCGGGCGGCTGGGCCGTCACGGGAGAAGTACGGGGCGCGGACGGCGTGCCCCGGCGCTGGGTCTACCGGTACAGCGGACACCCGCTGCGGCCGGTGCTGCTGTGGCAGGACCCGTCCGGCCAGAGCCGCCGCATCATTTCGGCATCCATCATCCGTCATACGGGCTTGCAGGGACAGACGCTGGCGGGCCTGCGCATGGAGCCCCTGCTGGGGCTGGACGTGCCGCCGCAGACGGAAGGCGAAGGCGGGAAAACCCGCCTGACGCCGGGGCCGGAGGCGCTGGCCGATGCGACCCGCGAAATTCACCGTTACGGCGGCTGGGCCATGCAGGCGGACGTGCTGCCCACGCGCCTGAGCGCGGCGGTGCTGGCAAACGGTACGGATTTTACACGCGACGCCATGAGCGCGCCGGGCGCGGGCTATGCCCTGCTGAGCGGCGACGCCCGCCCGCTGGCCTCATTACTGCGGAACGCGCTCTCGCAGGGCGTGGACTTCCGGCGGCTGGCGCACGGACTTGAGGCCGGGCGCAGCGTGGACTGGCGACCGCTGGCGGAAGTGTCGCCGGAGCTGGTTGCGCGGGCGCGCACGCTGGCGGGACAGCGCGGCGACGGCGTGCAGTGGACGACCACGGCCTCGCTGGCGGCGCAGGCGCCGGGCCTGCGGCTGCCTGCCGCTCCCGGCGGACGCGCGGAAGCCGATACGCCCCGCGCGCGGGAACAGGAACGCCTGCGGAATGCCGTGGAGCTGTACGAAGGCGTGCAGCTCGCCCTGCCGGGCCTCTATTTTATCAGTCCGCAGACGCTGACCGGCGCGCTGAACATTGCCGGAGCCGCGCCTTCGGACGGCAGGACGCCGCTGCTGGGCGCGTCGCCCCTGAGCGAGCAGGAAGCCGCGCCGCTGGCTTTCGGCCCGCTGGAAGAGCAGCTTGCCGACGAGGGCAGTTTTGCCGCGCGCATGGCGCGCCTGTTGCGGACGCGGGCCGCCGTGCGGCTGGCCGAAGGCCGCCTTGCGACCGTGGAGGCCGACGCAAACGGCGGATACGCGGCGGCAACGGCTCTGCCGGGCGGCGGTTTCTGGCTGGTATTTGCCAATTTTTCCGACAAGCCGCGCGCTGTCGGTCTGCGCTTCCCTGTTGCAGGGGGAAGCGGAACAGCCATAGACGTTCAGAGCGGCCGCCCTGTGAACAGGGAACAGGGCGCGCGCGAGCTGACGCTTGATCTTCAAGCCCGCCAAGTGCGCCACGTGCTGCTCGGCGCAACAGCCAGCTCCGTACAAGGAGGGAACAATGACCGATGAAACCAGGACGACCGGCGTCATGGACGACGGCGCTCCCGCTCCCGGGCAGGATGCGTCGTCCGGCCCGGCGACGCCGCAGGTGCGCCGCCGTTTCGGGACGCGCAGCAGCGGCATCGGCGAAGTGGTGAGCCTGCCGTCAGCCATGACCGGGGCAGCCGATACAACTCCCGCGAGGGCCCCGGCCGCCGGAGCCGGAACGCCGCCCCCGGCGGCAAACACGACGGCGGACAAGGCGGCCATGACGGCGGACGCCGCAACGGATACGCCGAAGGCCCCGCCCGTCTCCGAGGCCGGGGAAGCGGAACAGGCCGCAGCGGACAACAGCGAACCTTCGCCCGCGACCGAAACGCCCCGCCCCGCGCAGGACGCCATGCCCGACACCGATGTGGCAACGGAAGCTCCCCTGCCGGAAGACAACGCCGCGGCGGACGACGCGCCCGCGGAGGAAGCTCCCGCGCGGCCCCGCGCGCCCCTGCCCGAGCCCGGCCCGGCGCAGGCTCTGTTCTCGGCCTTTGCCAGGTGCGGGCCTCTGTCGCTCCTGCTGCTGTGCTGTCTGCTCTTCTGGCCTTCCCTCTGGACAGGCGGCTTTTATCTGTCGCTGGAAGGCATTTTCCGCCAGACCTTCTGGCATGCCCTGAACGCCGGTCAGTGGCTGACCCCCACCGTTGACGGCGCGGCCCTGCCGCCGCTCATGCACTGGCTGCTGCTGGGCCTGCATCGTCTGCTGACGCTGACGGGCCTGCCGGAAATGTGGACCTTCCCCCTGTACGGCCTCATCGGTGCCACGGCGGCGCTGTTCGGCGTCTGGGCCGCGGCCCGTGCTGCGGGCTTCGGTCAGGGCGCGGCCTGTGCCGCCGGTCTGCTTCTGCTGGTGACGCCGAGCTTTGTCGTTTTCGGCAACCATCTTGATCCGCAGGCGCTGGCCACCGGCCTGATGATGCTTTCTCTGGCGGGCTTCTGCCGGGGCTGGTCGCGGGAACGCGCGCCCTTCTCCCTGCCGCTGGGCTTCACCATGGCGGCGCTGGCCGGTCTGACCGGCGGCATCTGTTATTTTCTGGTGCCCATTCTGGCAAGCATCGTCTTTCTGCTGCGTCACATGGCCTTCCGTCGCGCCCAGAGATGGGACGCGCTCACGGGCTTTGCCCTCATGCTCGGTCTGCTGGCCGTCTGGGGCGGCGCGCTCATCTTCATGGCTTCGGATACGGGCTACGGCGATGCCTTTGTGGGCTTCCTCACCGGCTCGGACCCCCTGCCCGAATGGCTGGGAACCTATCTTGCGTTCGCCATCGCCACGGCGGTGCTGCTGCTGCCCTGGCTGGCCCTGCCCTTCTTCGTCTCCTGGACGCGCGTCATCAAGGAAAGCTGGCATAATCGCAAGAACGGCGAACATCGTCCCTTCTTCCTCTGGCTGGCCTTCCTGGCTGCCGCCGTCATTTATTTTATACGGCCCGACGCAGGTCTGACGCTGCTGCTTCCCGCCACGCTGGCCCCCCTGCTGGCGCGCGCCCTGCTCCGTCTGTCCTTTACCGGCAGCCGCCTCTTCTATCTGCTTGCGGCGCTTCTGCTGCTGCACATGGGCATTTTCAGCCTGCTGTACAGCTTTGAATTTTCCATGAACCTCATCCCGCCGCAGTCCGTCCTGTTCCCCAGCGACAGTCTGCGTCAGGACCTGCTCTCGCTGCGCTTCCTGCCTATGGTCGGCGCGGTCTGTCTGTTCTCGGCAATCCTGCTGACCCGCTTCACCCGCCGGGCCTTCCCCGCAGGGGCCCTGCTCGTGCTGACGCTGGCGGTCCTGCTGATTAATCAGCCCGTCCGTCTGCAACTGGTGCATGAAATCCAGCAGCGCGTCCCGGCCATCGGCACGGTTGAACTGCTGGCGGCTCCGGCCCCGGCCGCCGCTCCCGCTTCCGCAGTCGTGCCGACGCCCGCGGATCCCGCGCTGGCTGAGGAACCGCAGGACGCAATGCCTGCTCCGGCAACGGACCCCGCGCCCGCAACTCCGGCCCCTGCCCCTGTCCCGGCTCCCGGGGCCGCTCCCGGTACGGCGGAGTCGGCTACCGACGCCGCCCCGCAGGTCGCACCCGCGCCCGCCCCTCGGGCCCCGGGCGGGG
>CAMBWG010000276.1 GCA_945871415.1 uncultured Desulfovibrio sp. | reverse complement strand
CATCCCTCCCCCAGCGCGCTTTTTCAGAGGGGACAGGCCGTATGGTTCAGGCCGCCCCAAACGCCGACAGGCCGGAAATTTTCCCGGCCTGTCGCTTTCGCCCGCTCATGCGGGCGCTCTTTTCATAATATTACGCCGCGACAAAACTCATGCGGCACGACGAAGAGAAAAAACTATCCGCCCAGATAGGCTTCCTTGACGCCGGGATTCTCCAGCAGTTCCTTGCCGGGGCCTTCCAGCACCACGCGCCCCACTTCGAGAATGTAGGCATAATGCGCCACCGACAGGGCCGCATAGGCATTCTGCTCCACGAGCAGCACCGTCTTGCCCTCTTCGCTGTTGATGCGCTCAATAACACGGAAGATTTCCCGCACCAGCAGGGGCGCAAGGCCCAGCGAGGGTTCGTCCAGCATGACGAGATCGGGACTGGCCATCAGGGCGCGCCCCACGGCCAGCATCTGCTGTTCACCGCCGGACAGGGTGCCGCCCTTTTGCCAGGAGCGCTCCCGGAGACGGGGGAAGAGGGTGTACACCTTCTCGAAGTCGGCGGCGATGCCGTCCTCGTCCGTGCGGGCATAGGCTCCCAGGCGGAGATTTTCGGCCACGGTCAGATGCGGCAGGATGCGCCGCCCTTCCGGCGACAGAGAGATGCCGTTGCGCACCATGTCTTCGGGCTTGAGCCCCACCAGCGAGCGCGGTTCCTCGCCCTCGCGCCGCGTCAGCAGGATCTCGCCGCTGATATTCTTGTTGAGGCCCGCAATGGAACGGATAATGCTGCTCTTGCCGGCGCCGTTGGCGCCCACCAGCGTTACAATGCTCCCGCGCGGGATGGACAGGCTGACGCCCTGCACGGCCTGCACGCCGCCGTAACGCACATACAGATCCCGAATCTCAAGCATGAACCATATCCTCCCCAAGGTAGGCGCGAATAACGGCGGGATTGCTGCGGATTTCCTCGGGCGTGCCTTCAGCTATGAGCGCGCCGTATTCCATGACCCAGATGTATTCGCAGACGCCCATGACCACCTTCATGTCGTGCTCAATCAGCAGAATGGTCAGATTGAATTCCTTGCGGATACGCTCGATCAAATGCATGAGATCCAGACTTTCCTGCGGATTCATACCCGCGGCCGGTTCATCGAGCAGGAGCAGCTGCGGCTCAGTGGCCAGGGCCCGGGCGATCTCCAGACGACGCTGCGCCCCATAGGGCAGACCTCCCGCCTGCTCGTTGCAGACATCGTCCAGCCCCAGACGCGCGGCCAGCGCGTGCGCCTTGTCGGCGATGGCGCGTTCTTCCTTATAATACATGGGCAGACCCAGCGGCGCGGCCCACCACGACTGCCGCCGCCGGACATGGCAGCCGACCATGATGTTTTCCAGCACGGACATCTGATGCGACAGACGAATATTCTGGAACGTCCGCGCCATGCCGAGACGGCAGATATCATGCGGCTTGCGGCCCCTGATGCTGTGTCCGTCGAAGGTGATGGTCCCTTCCTGCGGCGTATAGAAGCCGCTCAGCACGTTGAAGGCCGTTGTCTTGCCCGCGCCGTTGGGGCCGATGATGCCCGTTACCGCGCCGCGCGGCACGGCCAGCGACAGACCGCTGACGGCCGTTACGCCGCCGAAGCGCATGGTGACTTCCGAAGCGGAAAGCAGAATGTCTTTTTGATCCTTGGCGCTCTCGCTCATGCCCTGCCTCCTTCGGGATGCCTGCGGAAGCGCGCGGCGAGCTTGCCCCAGGTCAGTTCACGCGTCCCCATGATGCCTTCGCGCCGGAAAAGAATGATACCCAGCAGCGCCAGAGAGAAGACCACCATGCGCATGCCCGGCACGCCGGGAATTTCCAGACTGCCGATGGTCATGGGTTCTTCCAGAATGCGCAGCCATTCCAGCAGCACGGTAATGATGCCCGCGCCCAGCAGGCTGCCCGTCAGCGAGCCGAGCCCGCCGGCCACGACGAACATCAGCACGTTGAAGGTCAACAGGAAATTGAACATCTTGGGGTCGATGGTGGACAGGTGGCTGCCCAGCAGCGCGCCGCCTACGCCGGCAAAGAAGGCTCCCAGACAGAAGGACAGCACCTTGTAATGGAAGACGTTGATGCCCATGACATCGGCCGCGATTTCATTGTCGCGGATGCAGCGCAGCACGTTGCCGAAATTGCCGAACAGCAGCCGCGCCAGCACAATCAGCGTTATCAGCATCCAGATATAACAGGTGACGGGCGTTGCGTGTTCGGGAATGCCCTTGATGCCCAGCGCCCCGTTGGTGATGGGCGTCATATTGGTCAGGAGCACGCGAATGATTTCCGCAAAGCCCAGCGTGGCGATGCCCAGATAGTCGTCGCCCAGACGCAGCACCGGAAGGGCGATGAACAGAGCCACCACGGCGGACACGAGTCCGCCCGCCAGCACGGCGATCCAGAAAGGCGTGAAGAGCTGATCGAAGGGCGGCATGATGGGTTCAAGAATCCACATCATTTCCTTCTGTTCCGGCGTCAGGACGCACAGGGCGGCCACATAGGCGCCGATAGCCATAAAGCCCGCATGGCCGAGGGAAAACATGCCCGTGAAGCCGTAGATAAGATTCAGCGACAGGGCCAGAATCGCATTGATGAAGATCAGCTTGATGATGTAAATCTGATAGTCACCCAGAAAAGCGTCGGCATGCCAGAGGAGCAGGCCGCCCAGCAGCATGACAAGGATGCTGAGGAGTGTGGAGGTATTGAATCGCATCAGATTTTCTCCTCCATGCGTTCGCCCAGCAATCCCGTGGGCTTGAACACCAGAACGAGCACCAGCAAAATAAAGGCGAAGGCATCCCGGTAGCCGGAAAGCTCGGGCAGGAAGGCCACCGTCATGATTTCCACGAAGCCCAGAGCCAGACCGCCGATGACCGCGCCCTGCACGGAACCGATACCGCCGAACACGGCCGCGATAAAGGCCTTGAGGCCGGGCATGATCCCCATATAAGGATGCACCTGCGGATAACGCAGAGCCCACATGATGCCGGAAGCCGCCGCCAGCGCCGAACCGATGCAGAAGGTAAAGGCAATGATATTGTCCACCTTCACGCCGAGCAGACGGGTGGTCTCGATGTCCTTGGAAATAGCGCGCATGGCCAGACCGGGCTTGGTTCTGTAAAGCACATAGAGCAGCACGGCCACCAGAACAGCCGTAATGAGGGGCACAAAGGCCGTCAGCTTGAGAATGCGCACATTGCCCAGCGTCCACTCGGACAGCAGCCATTCCGGCTGCAGCACGGGCTTGGGCTGGCCGGTGAAGACCACGACGGCAAGACTCTCAATACAAAGGGAAACGGCAATGGCGCTGATCAGGGCAGAGATGCGCGGCGCTTCCCGCAGGGGACGATACGCGATGCGTTCCACGGCCACGCCCACCACGCTGGCGCCGGCAATGGCGATGACGGCAGCCACGCCCCAGGGCCAGCCGTAGGCGAATGTGCCGAAGAAGATAAAGTACGCACCCAGCATGAGAATATCGCCGTGAGCAAAGTTGATCAGGCGCAGGATGCCGTACACCATAGTATAGCCTATGGCGATGAGGGCATAAAGCGACCCCAGCGTCAGGGCGTTGAAACAGTGCTGAAAGAACATTTCGAGCGTCATGGAGCCACCAGAAACGGGCCTTGCCCGTAGTCTCGCCCGCGCGGGGGACGCGGAAGGTGAACACGCGGCGGCGCGCCCGTGCGCGCCGCCCGAACAAAGGCGGCGAAGGCCGGACCGCCCTCGCCGCCTGAACCTGAGGCGTTACATCTTGGGCGTCACTTCGCCCACGTATTCACGCTTGCCGTTCTTGTACTCGATAATGCCCACGGGCATTTCCGCGTCGTGCGTCTTGTTGATGGTCAGGACGCCCAGCGGGGTGGAAAGATCCTTGATGGAGGCCAGAGCCTTGGTGATGTCGGCCGGATCGGCGGACTTGGCGTTGTTGATGGCCGTCCAGATCAGGAAGTAGCTGTTGTA
>CAMBWG010000275.1 GCA_945871415.1 uncultured Desulfovibrio sp. | reverse complement strand
GCTTTTTCCGCGAAACGACAGGCCGTATGGTTTGTGAAACGCACAGCGTTTCAAACTGAAAATACTCTGGATGAACGGCAACAGAACGGCATCCCCATAACCATGTCGGAAACGGGGGCGTTTACGCATACGCCGGGCATTGCCGCGCTGTGCGGTTTACGCAAAATGTTTTTTGGGGAAGAGGGGAAAAAGCGGGGGGAAGGGAGAAGTCTCTTCGGGCAGGGAGCTCTCCCTTCCTCCACAGCAGGCCGCTACTCGGCGCGGGGCGGTGTGGGCCAGACAAAGTTGTCCATATAGTAGCGGTGCGGCTTAACGGGATACTCCTCGATGGGCACGGGTACGGTATGCAGCTCGTGGCGTCCGTCGACCTGCCGCTGTTCAATCCACTTGAGCCAGTGAGCATTATCGCGCTGCGGGTAATCTTCGCGGTAATGTCCGGCACGGGACTCCTTGCGGGCCAGGGCCGCGGTCAGACACAGATCGGTCAGCAGAACAGTGGACGTGGCTTCAAAGAGCTTGGCCAGTTCATGCGCGTCACGTGCGCCAAGCGCGGGAACAACTTCCTCCCGAATCTCGGCCACGCGATCAAGACCGCGGCTCAAGCCCCGGCCGGTCTTCATCAGGGCCACGTCCGGCGCGCTCATGACGGCGCGCATGTCGGCAATGACATCCTTGGGCGCAATGCCGTCCCGCCCGAGATAACGCAACACGGTGTTGAGGCGTTCCGCGGCATAGCCCTTGTCAAAGGGCATGGCATCATGGCCCTGAACAAACTGCGCCGCGGCTTCTCCGGCGGAATAGCCCGTGGTGGCGGTGATACAGGTGGCCCAGCCGCCCATGTAGACGCCGGGATCGGGATTACGGGCCAGCCCCGCGGCATACAGGCCCTTGATGGCCGTCGCGCCGTCCAGATCAGCCACAATACCGCCGTACGTATGGCGCACCTGCGGCATCCACTGGAGCTTCTGCGTAAAGAAATCAATCCCCATGGCGCGCAGCTTGGCGTCGTTCAGGCCCATCCAGCCGGCCCGGGGGCGCATGGTTTCCACATCTTCGGGCTTCATCTTGCTGCAATCAAAGAAAATCGGCCCGTTGCCCGCGCGGACTTCGCAAATCATGCCGCGCGTATTGTAATGCGGATCGGCCTTGGCGCCGAAGCGGGGGGAATACTTCTGCATGAAGTCTTCCCCCTTATTGTTGAGAAAGCGCGCCCCCTTGGGCAGCAGGCCCGTCTGCCCTTCCCAGGCAAAGTCCACGGGAACGTTCCAGACCTTCCAGAATTCAAAGTTACGCATGGCGCAGCCCGCATTCCAGGCAATGCTGACGCCTTCGCTGGCCGGCGTATTCTGGTGATACGAGGGCTTCCAGCCGCCGGTGTTGGTCGCCAGCAGCACGGCACGGGCCCGGATGTAAACCGGCATGCCGCTCTGGGCATGGAAGCCCACGGCTCCGCTGACCCTGTCGCCATCGGTAATCACATCGGTAATGACAACCCGCCCCAGCCGGCGCACGCCGCGCTTTTCGCATTCACGCTTGAGCAGACGGGCCTTGTCGATCCCGCCCATGCCGTAGGGGTGGTAGTAGTAATAGCGCATGTAATCGAGGGCCCGCTGGGGAATAAAGCACAGTTCCCCTTTGTCGTTGCGCACGAACTTGTGGCCCCAGTTCTCGAAATCCATGAAGCGATCATACGATTGCGTGAGAATCCGGCTCAGAAGTCGCTGATCGGCCAGTCCGTCATAGTAATAGACGAGATCGTCCAGCAGATCATCCAGATTCATGTCCGGCTGCTTGACGATCATGTCCCCGCCGGAAAGACCGCCAAGACCACCCCAGTCGCGCGGCCCCTTGTCAACAACCAGCACATCATCCAGAAAATCCCGGGCGCGCATGGCGGCCCACATGCCGCTGAAACCGCAACCGATGACAAGCAAATCCGTCGTATATTCGTAGCCTCTGGGTTCTTTCATGATTTTCTCCCCTTGCAAGGGCTTCTCTGTATACCATTTTTATCGGCGTCAGCGTTGTGTCACACCGCAGGGCAACGCCCATGACGCCGGCCTCCGCTGAAAAACGCGCTCCGGCGATGCCGGAATCAGGCCTGCGCGTTCCCGGCATCGCCGAGAATCTCGACCTGATCCAGCGTTCGTGCAAAACGCTCCTTGAAGGGATGTACAAAAATGGCACCCGACGGACAGTGCAGTTCGCAGGAGAAGCAGGTCATGCAGTCGTCGGTATAGGCGATGCGGGCTTTACTGCCGCAGGTCATGCAGCGCAGCGCCTCGGCGAAGCCGGCTTCCCTGTCGAGAGCCTGCATGCGCTCCGCAAAGGGAGCCTGAGGATCTTCCGGAAGGCGGCAGCGTTCGTGACGCGGTTCCGTCTGAATGTCCTTGCCGGGCAGAGCTTCCTGAGGCACCACGGGCCGCGTGCGGTCGCGTTCGCCGTGTATATCCGCGCCCTTGAGCATGCGATGGATGGAAAAGGCGCATTCCCGGCCGCCCGCAATGGCGGCGACCACGGAAGCCGGGCCGGTAGCCGCGTCGCCTGCGGCAAAGACGCCCCATTGCGAGGTGGCGCATGTCACCTTCTCAACCACGATGCGGCCGTGCTCCACGGTCACATCCTCCGCAAAACCGTCAAGTTCCGCGACCTGCCCGATGGCAAAAATAACATGGGCGGCGTTGAGGCGCAGCGTTTGCGAGGCATCGAACGTGGGAGCAAAACGGCCTTCCGCATCGTGCAGCGCCGTGCAGGCCTGCAATTCAATGCCGGTCACCCTGCCGTCCTGCGTCAGCAGGCGGGACGGTCCGCAGCCGCAATGGAAAATAACGCCCTCCTGCTCCGCGTCGGCCTGATTGTGCGGATAAGCGGGCATGGTGTCGCGGCTTTCCAGACAGGCCATATGCACGTTCTCCGCGCCCAGACGGCGGGCCGTAATGGCGGCATCCACGGCCACGTCGCCGCCGCCGATGACAACCACATCCCCGGAAATGCGGGGCGGCACATCGCCGCGACAGGCCCGCAGAAATTCCAGCCCCCAGTGCACGCCTTCGGCCTCGCACCCGTCCAGCGCGATCCGGCGTCCGGCACTGGTGCCCGGGGCCAGCATGACAGCCTCGAAACCGCGCCGTTTCAGTTCCTTCAGCGAGATGTCGCCATCCCGGCCCACACGAGTATTACAGCGGAAGACAACGCCCAGCGCTTCAAGGCGCGCCACCTGCGCCGCCACAACGGCATCAGGCAGGCGATAGGCCGGAATGCCGTAACGCAGCATGCCGCCGGGGAAGGGCGCCGCTTCAAAAACCGTCACCGGATAGCCCAGCTGCGCAAGAAACCACGCGCAGGACAACCCCGCGGGGCCGGAGCCGACAACCGCCACTTTTGTAATATGACGACGCTTCGCCTCTTCGGACGGCATTTCCGCGGCCCAGTCCCCAAGGACCTGTTCCACCCCGTTGATATTGACCGGCGCATCCACAGCCGCGCGGGCGCAGCTGGATTCGCAGGGATGAAAGCAGACGCGCCCGGTAATGGCCGGGAAAGGCTGAGCCTGCATATAAAGGCGCGCAGCCCCGTCAAGATCGCCCTGCTGTATCCGGTAATGCGTGCCGCGGATATCGACGCCTGCCGGACAGGCCGCCATACAGGGAGATATCCGCTCCTGCATGGTATCCAGACGGAAAACGTCAAGCGGACAGGTCTTTGTGCAACTGCCGCAGCCGGTGCAGGCAGCGGGGTTGATGCTTTGAATCATGCCGTGCGCTCCTTTCGCAGTATGTGCCGTTGGGGTTGAAAAGAATCCCGCCGGGGCGGGATGTCGGACAGCGCACTGTCTGGAGCGTTATCCGGCACAACACCTTGAGCAAGGAACGTGCCTTCAATACAACTCATTAATTTGCTTCATTTTTTATTATAAGCTCATCCATTGTCCGAATTTTTTGTATTTAGAGAATGTCCGGCATACACCTTGCTATACAAGTTTTCTCCAAAGGATACAG
>CAMBWG010000274.1 GCA_945871415.1 uncultured Desulfovibrio sp. | reverse complement strand
CCCACCAGCATGACGAAGCCCTGCATGGCCTCGGTATAGAGCACGCCGCGCAGGCCGCCCATATAAATAGCCGCCGCAACCAGCAGCGCCACAAGCCAGATCAGCAGCCAGACCGGCAGCGGCATGATCTGAGCCAGCAGCAGGGCCGCGCCCTTGATGACGGCCGAGGCATAAACGCCAAGAAAGACGGCAAAAATCAACGCCAGACAGCGGCCCAGCAAAGGGCTGCGATGCCCTTTTGCCAGCAGCTGCACGGGTGTGCGCGCCTGTAAATTACGCTGGCACAGGCGCGTGGGCCACGCCAGATAGCGATAGACGATCCATGTCCCCAGCCAGACGTTGCCGGCCGCCACCAGCAGCATCTGCATGCCGTAGGCATAGGCCAGCCCGCCAAAACCCACCAGCGCCACGGCGGAAATATACGTGGCGACATAGGCAAAGGCCTGAATGCCGAAGCCCACACGCCCCGAGGCCATGACGTCGTGCCCGCTGCCCTTGCGGGAAAGCCAGATGAACAGAGCGATATAGCCGCCCCAGACAAGGATATCCACCGGCATCTAGCGCCCTCCCCCACCCTGACGCGCAAGAGCGACAAGAGACAGAACCAGCCCGGCCAGCAGCGAAATCACAGCCAGCAGCACAGGCCCGTCCGCCAGTCCCAGAACAGAAAACAGCTCCATGCGACAACTCCGAGATGCCTCCGCCGGACAGCCCCGGCCCAAAGTGAGCGGAAAAACAGCGCTTTCCCGCGAAACGACAAACAGTATGACTGGAAACGCACCGCGTTTCAAACTGAAAATGCTCTAACAGAGGGATTTCCCTTCCCCCCAACCAGGTTCAGGCCATGATAAACAGTGCCCGCCGGACGCGACGGAGCCGTTTTGCCGTCTTCGGGAGGCCGTAAAAAAGCGTTGCGCCGCCGTCGGCAAAAAAGCTACACTTTCCCGTGTACTTTCCCCCGAACCCTCAGCTTTCTGGTAGCCTCATGCTGGAACAGGAAATAGAAAAAGACCTCATCCGCAAACTGACGGATGACCTCAAATATACCTATCGCCCGGACATCCGCGACCGCGCCGCGCTGGAATCCAACTTTCGCGCCCGTTTTGAAGAGCTGAACCGCGTGCGTCTCTCCGACGCCGAATTCAGCCGCCTGCTGGATATGGTCGTCACCGGCGACGTGTACGCGGCGGCCCGCGCCCTGCGCGAACCGCACACGCTGGAGCGCGACGACGGCGCCCCTCTCCCCTTTACGCTGGTCAATACCCGCGACTGGTGCAAGAACAGCTTCGAGGTCATCAATCAGCTCCGCATCTCCACGGACAACAGCTATCACCGCTATGACGTCATCCTGCTGCTCAACGGCATTCTCGTGGTGCAGATCGAGCTGAAAAGTCTGGATGTCAGCCCCCGCAAGGCCATGAAGCAGATCGTGGACTACAAGCGCGATCCCGGCAACGGCTATACCAGAACGCTGCTTTGTTTCATTCAGCTTTTCATCGTCAGCAACCGCAGCGCAACATGGTATTTTGCCAACAACAATGAACGCCATTTTACCTTTGATGCGGACGAACGTTTTCTGCCCGTCTACCAGTGGGCCGACAGGAACAACACCAGAATCACCGGACTGGATGCCTTTGCCGAGGCCTTTCTTGCCAAGTGCCCTCTAAGCGAAATCATCAGCCGCTATATGGTGCTGGTAGCCGGCGAGCAGAAAATACTCATGATGCGCCCCTACCAGATATATGCCGTACAGGCCATCATGGACTGCATTCAGCGCAATGACGGCAACGGCTACATCTGGCACACCACGGGCAGCGGCAAAACCCTGACATCCTTCAAGGCCTCGACCCTGCTCAAGGACAATCCCGACATTGCCAAATGTCTTTTTGTGGTGGATCGCAAGGACCTTGACCGCCAGACCCGGCAGGAGTTCAACCGCTTTCAGGAAGGCTGCGTGGAGGAAAACACCAATACCGCCACGCTGGTGGAACGTCTGCTGTCCACCGATTATGCCGACAAGGTCATCGTCACCACCATCCAGAAGCTGGCCCTTGCCCTCGGCGGCAGCACCCGCGCCGCATGGCGCGAAAAGCTGGAGCCCCTGCGCGGGCAGCGCATGGTCTTTATCTTTGACGAGTGCCACCGCTCCCAGTTCGGCGAAAACAACCGCGCCATCCGCGAATTTTTCCCCAATTCCCAGCTTTTCGGCTTTACCGGCACGCCCATTTTTGCGGAAAATTCCACCTTCCGCATGGCGGACGGCGAGGAAGGACGTTTCAAGACCACCGAAGACATCTTCCATCGCTGTCTGCACACCTACACCATCACCAACGCCATCGAGGATCGCAACGTCCTGCGCTTCCATGTGGACTACTTCCGTCCCGAAGGCGAAGCCATTCCCGCCCACGGTACGGACGCCGCCCGGCGCGCCGTTGTGGACGCCATTCTTGCCAAGCATGATCAGGCCACGGCGCAGCGCAAATTTAATGCCCTGCTGGCTACCGCGTCCATTGACGAGGCCATAGCCTATCACGCCCTCTTTCAGACCCGGCAGGCCGAGCGGCAGGCACAGGACCCCGCCTTCCGGCCGCTGCATATTGCCTGCGTCTTTTCGCCGCCCGCCGAAGGCAACATGGACGTGCAGCAGATTCAGGAAGACCTGCCGCAGGAAAAAGCCGACAACGCCGTCAACCCCGAGGGCAAGAAAGCCGCCCTCCGCGCCATTATCGACGCCTACAACGCCCGTTATGGGACCGCGCACGTCATCAGCGAATTTGATCAGTATTATCAGGACGTGCAGGCGCGCATCAAAATGCAGCAATATCCCCTTGCCGACGTGCCCCACGCTCAGAAAATCGATATTACCATCGTGGTGGACATGCTGCTTACCGGCTTTGATTCCCCTTATCTGAATACGCTCTATGTGGACAAGAACCTGCGCCATCACGGGCTGATTCAGGCGTTTTCGCGTACCAACCGCGTGCTCAACGATACCAAGCCCTACGGCAATATCCTTGACTTCCGCCATCAGCAGGATCGCGTGGACGAGGCCGTGCGGCTCTTTTCCGGCGACCCGGGCAACGAGGACGCCCGCAGAATATGGCTTGTGGACCCCCTGCCCCGCGTTATCGACAAGTACGGCAAGGCCGTGGACGCCCTGCGCGCTTTCATGCAGTCGCAGGACCTGCCCTGCGCCCCCGAGTCCGTTCCCGCGCTCAGGGGCGATCAGGCCCGCGCCCAGTTCATCCGCCTGTTCAAGGACGTGCAGCGCCTCAAGACGCAGCTTGATCAGTACACCGACCGCACGCCCGACCATGACGCCGCCATTGAAACCATCCTGCCCGCCGACGATTTGCAGGCCTTCCGGGGCGTCTATCTCGATACGGCCCGCAGTCTGCGGCAGCTCCAGGAACGGCCGGACAAGACCCCCGATCCGCAGGTGCGGGACCTCGACTTTGATCTCGTTCTCTTTGCCTCCGCGCTCATCGACTACGATTATATCATGTCCCTGCTGGCCGATTATACCCGGCAATCCCCGGCGCAGAAGGAATACACCCGCAGGCAGCTTGTGGCCCTCATCGCCGCCGATGCCAAGTTCATGGACGAGCGCGACACCATCGCCGCCTATATCGACACCCTCCCCGCCGACCAGCCGCTGGACGAACAGGCCGTCCGGCAGGGCTACCACACCTTCCGTGCGCAGGCCCGGCAACAGGCCGTGGACGACCTCGCCGCCCGCCATGCCCTGAACCCCGACGACCTCCGCGCCCTCGTCCAGACCGTCCTTCAGCGCGGCCGCTTCGACGGCGGCGACCTCCGCCCCCTGCTGGCCCCCCTCAACCTCGGCTGGAAAGCCCGCAGCCGTAAGGAAGTCGAAATTATGACCGACCTCGCCCCCCTCCTCCGCACCCTCGCGGACGGGCAGGAACTCCACGGTCTGGAAGCCTACGAGGCGTAGAGTAAGAAGTAATGGATGGATTGAGGGGGAGGGGAACCCCTCTGCTCGCGCGAGAG
>CAMBWG010000273.1 GCA_945871415.1 uncultured Desulfovibrio sp. | reverse complement strand
TGAATGTTTATACCTTTTGACAATCTTCTGCCAGTTCCCTCTCCCCCTCAACCCAAAAACAAAAAAAGGAAATGACATGGAACTGCGGGAATTGCGATATTTTCTTGCTGTGGCGCAGGCGGGGACGATCTCCGCTGCTGCGGAGGCGCTGCACGTGACGCAACCGACGTTATCGCGGCAGCTGATGGAGCTGGAGAACCGGCTGGGCAAGACGCTGTTTCTCCGGGGGAAGCGGAAAATCACTCTGACGGACGAGGGGCTGTTTCTGCGCGGGCGGGCGCGGGAGATTCTGGCGCTGGTGGAAAAGACGGAAACGGCCTTCAGCGAACCGGAGGAAAGCATTGGCGGCGAGGTGTTCATCGGCGGCGGCGAAACCGACGCCATGCGGATTCCTGCCCGGGCGGCGCGACGCCTGCATGAACGCCACCCCAATGTGATCTTTCACCTTTTCAGCGGCAATGCCGAGGCGGTGGCCGAACGCATAGCGCGCGGGCTGGTGGATTTCGGGGTTTTCATCGATCCGGCGGATCTGTCGGAATACGATGTTCTCCGGCTGCCTGTGCGGGATACCTGGGGACTGCTCATGCGCCGCGACAGCCCGCTTGCCCGCAAATCGGTCATACGTCCCGCCGATCTGTCCGGCCTGCCGCTGATCTGCTCCCGGCAGGCGCAGGTGGATAACGATATAGCGGGCTGGATGGGCAGCGGCCACGAAAACCTGCATATTATCGCCACATATAATCTGCTTTACAACGCCGCGCTCATGGTCGAGGAGGGGCTGGGCTATGCCCTGTGCCTCGACAAGATTGTCGCCGCCCATCCGCAGAGGAATCTCTGCTTCCGGCCGCTTGCGCCCCGGCTGGCTGTGGGGCTTGCCGTTGCGTGGAAGAAATCGCAGACATTTTCTCCCGCGGCCGCGGCCTTTCTTGCCTGCCTGCGGGAAGAAATCGCGGCCTTCCGGGAACAGCCCGGCCCGGCCGACGAAGACACGTTCCCGCAAGCGACGTAAAACGCCGACGCGCCCCCCTTTCCGGCCTTCCCAAAGCGGGATTTTTGGGCTAGCGTACGTCCATGAACATAACTGCGGCTTGTCTTGTGTACGGTATGACCTGACCTTTTCCGGCAACCGGGGCGGTGCGTCCCTGTCGGAAAGGCGCGGCATGTCGTCAGCCCCTCGGGGGAGCATAGTCGCAGCAGAAGAAATGCAGAAATTTCCGTCAGGTATTGCATACGTCCGGGCTTGCCGCGTTGCGGCGGGCCCTTTTTGTTTTCGGAAAGGAACGGTCACGGCGTCGGCACGACGCGGGCCGCGCAACCGAATGGAGGACGTATGAAAAAGATTGCGGCAACACTGGCGGCGGTCGCCATGAGCGTATGGGCTGTTTCGGCGCAGGCCGGACCGCTGGACGCCTTCAAGGGCCAGAAGGGAACCATCGACATCGCGGGCGGCACGGCCCACGTGCCCGTCATGAAGAAGGCCGCGCAGGCCATCATGGCGGCCAACGGCGACATCCGCATCACCGTCGCGGGCGGCGGCTCCGGCGCGGGCGTGAAGAAGGTGGGCGAGGGACTCGTCAATATCGGCAACACGGGCCGCGCCCTCAAGCCCGAGGAAGTCAAGAAATACGGGCTTGTCTCCTTCCCCTTTGCCATTGACGGCGTGGCCGTGGCCGTGAATCCCAAAAATCCCGTATCCAGCCTGAGCAGACAGCAGGTCAAGGATATCTTTGCGGGCAAGATTACAAACTGGAAGCAGGTGGGCGGCGCGGACGCGCCCATCAACGTCTACGTGCGCGAAGACGGCAGCGGCACCCGCGAGACCTTTGAAGAAAAGGCGCTGGACAAGGGCACGTCCAAAGCTGACGCCAATGTGCTCAACTCCAACGGAGCCATGAAGACCGGCATTGCCCGCGACCCCGACGGCATCGGCTATGTGGGCATCGGCCATCTTGACGCATCCATCAAGGGCGTCGCCTTTGACGGCAAGGCCCCCACGCAGGCCAACGCCGCCGACGGAACCTATCCGGTCACGCGCCTGCTGTACATGAATACCAAAGGCAACCCCACCGGCCTGACCGAGCTCTTCATCGGTTACATCTTCTCGCCCGACGGGCAGGCCGCCATCACGTCTTCCGGCTATATTCCCGTGAACAAGGCCCGGGCCGGGAAGTAGCGGCATGCTGCGCGATGCCCGACAGGAAAAGGACGGCTTCCGCGTCTGCGTGCGGGCGTCCGCCGCGCTGGCGCTGCTGGGCATCGCCCTGCTCTGTCTGATGATTGCGGGCATGGCCGTTCCCGCTCTTCTCCAGAGGGGGGACGGCCATGCCCTGAGCATTATCTGGAATCCCGCCGCCGGACGCTTCGGCATTCTGGGCATGCTGGCCGGTTCGGCGGCGCTGGCCGTCTGCGCGCTCTGCCTCGGCGGGCCGCTCTCCTTCGTCCTGCTCTGCTGGCAGCTCTGCCCCGACAATCACGGCCCCCTGTCCCGTCACAGCCGCCGCCTCATGGGCGCTCTGCTGCATTTCATGACGGCCGTGCCCACCGTTGTGTACGGTTTTGCCGCCGTTTTTCTCCTGACGCCTTTCCTGCGGGAGGCGCTGGGCGGATCGGGATTCTGCCTTGCCGGGGCGGCGCTCATGCTGGCGCTGCTCATTGTGCCCACCATGACCCTTGTGCTCCACGCCGGGCTGGAGGCCCGTCTTGCCGCGCTCCTGCCCCACGGGCTCGCCCTCGGCATGAGCCGTCTGCAACTGCTCTGGCACTGCGTTCTGCCGCAATGCCGCCCCACCGTCATGGCGGCCCTGCTGCTGGGCTTTGCGCGGGCGCTGGGTGACACGCTGCTGCCGCTCATGCTCTCCGGCAATACGCCGCAGCTTCCGCAGGGCCCGGCCTCCGGCGTGCGCGCCCTGACGGCGCACATGGCCATGACCGCCGCCAATGAAACCGGCGGCGCGGCTTATGATTCCCTCTTTGCCGCCGGTTTTCTCCTGCTCTGCGCCAATGCCGTTATCGGCCTTATGGCCCGGCGTCTTGCCGCCGACAGCCGTTCCGGGGAGGCACGGCCATGATCATCAGTGCGTTTCAAACCATTTCAAAGGCACAGCGCTCATGATCCGCCCCCTTGCTCCGCGTCTGCTGCGGCTGCTCGGCCCCTGCGCCGCCCTTTTCGTTGCCGCCGCCGTACTGCTGCTGACGTTTTTTCTCGCGGCCCACGGGCTCGAAGCCTGGGGTCTGTCGCTCTTTTTCGGCGACGCGCCTCCCCTGCGGGCGCTGTTCGGTCTGTCGCCGGTCTGGAACGGCATCTGGCCCGCCTGCGCCGGAACGCTCTGTCTCGTCGTCCTGACCCTGCTGCTGGCACTCGCCCCCGGCATCGGCTGCGGCCTCTATCTGGCCTGGTACGCCCCGCCGCGCCGCCGTCGGCATATCGACATGCTGGTGGACATTCTCGCGGGCATGCCGTCCATCATCATGGGGCTGTTCGGTTTTGCGCTGATTCTCGTCCTGCGTCGCACCATCGCCCCGCAGGCCAATACCGGCCTGCTGCTCTCCGCCGCCTGTCTGGCGCTGCTCGTGCTGCCCGTGCTCGTCGCCGCCACCCGCGAGGCCGTGCGCGCCGTGCCGCCGTCTCTGAACCTTGCCGGGGCAGCCCTCGGCCTCTCTCCCGGTCAGCGCCTGCGCCACGTCATCCTCCCGGCCGCCGCCCCCGGCATCCGCAGCGGCGTCGTGCTGGCCCTCGCCCGCGCCGCCGAAGATACCGCCGTGATCATGTTTACCGGCGTCGTCGCCAATGCCGGACTGCCCGCCGGCCCGCTGGAAAAATTCGAGGCCCTGCCCTTCTTTATCTACTATACCGCCGCCCAGTATCAGGATCAGGACGAACTGGCCCGGGGCTTCGGCGCCGCCCTCGCCCTGCTCGCCCTCTCCTCCCTCCTCCTGCTGCTGGCCCGCTGTCTCCGGCGACAGCGGTGATGGAAATATTGAGGGGGAGGGATATGCGGGGGGACGGGGAACCCCTTTG
>CAMBWG010000272.1 GCA_945871415.1 uncultured Desulfovibrio sp. | reverse complement strand
CCCCCCCCCCCCCCCCCCCCCCCCCCCCCCCCCCCCCCCCCCCCCCCCCCCGGAACATGTACACAGACAGTCTAACGCCGCTGCATGGTCCAGACGGCGCCGGGACAGATACCCGCGCACAGCCCGCAGCCTATGCAGCGTGTTTCGTCGGAGAGGTAGAGCGCCTTGCCGTTTTCCTCTTTCCGGCTGACGGCATGTTCGGGACAGGCGCGCACGCAGGCCCGGCAGTCCCGGCACTGACCGGCGTCGTTGTTCCAGAGAGGCGTCTGACGCCGGTAGTCGCCGCGCGCCACAAGGCCCTGCACGCCGAAATCATCGGGGCAGACATCGGTAAAGATGCCGTCGGTGATCCACTGACGGGCGCGGTAGGCGGCCAGAGACAGGGGGGCTTCCTGCTCGCGGGCATCGAAAGGCAGGGCCTCGATTTTGCGCCAGTTCTCCCAGGCCGAAAGCTCGCCGCAGAGGCGGGGCTTGTCGATGGCTTCAAGAAAGGGCTCAAGACCGGCGTTAAGAAAGGCGATGTCGTCGGCGTCCAGCGGCAGACAGCGCACTTCCGGCGGCAGTTCGCCCACGGGGCCCCGGAAATAGACGGTGCCGCCCACCATGCCCACGCAGGGGCGATCGCCCAGCACGGACGGGAGGCCCTCGCAGCCGCAGCCGCAGATAACGGCCTTGCCACCGCCCATGAATTCAAAGGAAAAGCTGCCCACATTTTTGAGCACCCAGAGTTCCGGGGGCTCGTAGAGCGGGTCATGCTTCATGAGCGAACCGGAGCGCGTGCCCGCGCGTCCGCCGATATAGATGGTTCCCGCGGCGGCGCAATGCCCGGCCGTATCGCCCACGTCGCCGCGCACGGTAATGCGGCCCCCGGCGTTGAGCCAGCCCACGTCGGCGGGCGCGGGGCCTTCCACCACCACTTCCGTGCCGGGGAGACACATGGCCCCCACACGCTGGCCGGGGTTGGTCACGCGGAAGGTGAGCGGTCTGCCCGCCTTGTTCCAGAGGGGGCCGCCGATGTCGTGCTGACCCGAAGCGGCTATTTCAAATTCCGTTTCGCCCTTGTCCACCGCATTTTCTATGGCAAGCAGGACATCCTGCGTGGACATGCGCTGATGATCATGCAAGGTTTCTATACGTAGCATGAGATTCTTCCTCTTGTTGCGAACGGCATGTTCACTGGAGCATTCAAACCAGACGCTCTAGCAGGCGTACTGGATGCCCAGCTTGTCGGCAACGGCTTTATCCGTGGAAACCAGCGCATCGGAGCGGCCCACCGGCAGCGAGCTGTTGCCCACGGGGGCAAGCAGCTTGCGAAGTTCGCTGTCAAAGGTCAGCATGTAGTTGACGATGCTTTCCGCGCCCTTGTCCACGTCGAGGCGTGCCACCAGACGCGGGTCCTGCGTGCAGATGCCCGTGGGACACTTGCCGGAGGAGCAGGCGTTGCAGCGGCCGTGCTCGTTGCCCACGCAGCCCAGAAGCTGGATGAGCAGCTTGCCGAGAATGACGCCGTTGGCCCCGAGACAGATCATCTTGAAGGCGTCGGCGGCCGCGTTGCCCGTCATGCCTATGCCGCCGCCGGCCCAGAGGGGTATCTGGCCTTGCAGGCCCTGCGCCACGGCCGCCATGTAACAGTCGCGCAGCTTGGAGACAATGGGATGTCCGGTGTGATCCAGCGAGATCTCGTTGGCAGCGCCGGTGCCGCCCTGAATGCCGTCGAGGAAGAAACCGCCGCAAATCTTGTAGGGATCGCGCAGCAGATTGTTGTAAACGGAAACCGAGGTGGCCGAGGCCGCGCACTTGATGGCGACCGGCACGCGGAAGCCGAAGGCCGCATTGAGAGACAGGTGCATTTTCTGCACGGATTCCTCAATGGAGTAGAGCCCCTGATGATTCGGCGGCGAGTGCAGCGTCGCCTTGGGGACGCCGCGGATGGCCTGAATATGGGGCGCGACCTTGGCGGCGGGGAGCAGCCCGCCGTCGCCGGGCTTGGCTCCCTGACCGATCTTGATCAGCACGCCCGCGGGATCGGCTTTCATACGCGGCAGGGCCCGTAAAATGCGGTTCCAGCCGAAATGCCCGGAGGCGATTTGCAGGATCATGTAGCGGAGCTTGTCGGATTCGAGCAGGCGGACGGGCATGCCGCCTTCGCCGGAACACATGCGGACCGGCAGGCCGCACTGCTCGTTGAGATAGGCGCAGGCGATGGCGATGGCCTCCCAGGCGCGGGTGGACAGGGCTCCGATGCTCATGTCGCTGAAAATAACGGGATAAATCCAGCTGACGGGCGGGGTGGGGTCTTCCAGTTCCAGACGATCGCCGCGCACGCGCAGGGGCAGCTCATGCGGCAGCATGACGCGGCCGAGCGGCGCGCGCAAATCAAAGGTGTGACGCTCGGAATCCAGCGCCGGGTCCGTCATCTGACTGATGCGGCCCACGACGATGGCGTCGAGGGTGCGCTGGGTATTGAGATTGGTGCGGCCGCCGCGCTTGATGGGGCCGTGATCGCGCCCGACAAGGGGAAAGCGATGGTCGGGATTGCGCACCGGGCGGATGGCGCGGGCGGGACAGACCTTTTCGCACATGCCGCAGCCCGTGCAGGCCTGAGCAACCGCGGCGGACTGGCGCACCACAAGGCGGGTGGCAGGCCCCTTGCTTTCCTCGCTGCCGCTCCTGCGGGCGGCGCCGTTGACGCGCTCCCGGACAAAGGCGATGGCGTCAAAGGTGCAGGTAGCCACACAGGAGCCGCAGAGGGTGCAGCGTTCCGGGCGGTAGTCCACAATCCAGGGCAGATCGTTACGGCTGACGTCCTGAGTCTTTACTGCTTCCACCGCTGCACCTCCAGATTGTTGTCGATGACGATGGTTTCCCGTTCGCCGGGGTAGATGTCGCGCGAGGCGTCGCGGTCGGGCAGAATGGCGTTGAGGCCGCAGACCTCGGAGGAGATGGCGACGGTATTTTCATCGCCGCCGATGACCATGGGCCGGAGCTTCTTGGAGTCGCAGCAGGCCAGCATGTTGCCGTCGGGCAGCAGACCGATGATGGCGTTGGGGCCGTTAATTTCCAGATGCGCCAGAGATTCGCGGATCAGCGTCAGAACCTTGTGATCCGGGCGGCGCGCCATTTCGGCAAAGGGCAGCGGCGTAATGACGTGCTTGTAATACTGAATGGGCCAGCGCAGTTCGTGCAGCACATAGTGCAGCGTGTAGAGGAAGTTCTGCGAATCGGACTCGAAACCGATGTAGCCGCGATGCAGGGAACGCTGCAACTCGGTGTTTTTGGTGTGAAAGGTGTTTTCGCCGTTGGCGCAGAGCGTGTAGCCCTGAAGGAAGAAGGGATGGGCGGCATAGCGCACAATGTCGTAGTTGGTATTCTGACGGCACTGCACGACGATATTGCGGGCCTCCAGCCGTCCGTCGTCATCCCAGAGGCGGAAATAGGTGGCAATGTCCGCGGGATCGCCGATTTCCTTGAGCGTCAGCACGTCCGGCCAGAAGGAATATACATAGCCGTCGTTGCTTTCTTCCAGCAGGGCGCGCAGGGCAAGGCGCGTATCCACCAGCAGATCGTCGCGTTCTTCCTGCGTCCGATAGCGATAGATTTCGGGATAGTCGTAGTTGCGGAAGACGTAGCGGGGCATGGCGCTGATGCGCAGATCCGGGCGGCGCACCACATCGGGCACCCACTGGGCAATCTGCACAAAGCCCTTCTGCTCCATATAGTCGTTGACGAGCTGCACGCCGCGCGGCGTACAGGCCAGCGAAAGAAGGGGCTTGTCCTTGTAGTGGCGGAACGCGCCTTCGAGGTCCTGCATGACCATGGCGAAGCCGGAATTGTCGTGACCTTCCTGCTGCGGCAACATGAGATGCAGGGCGCGGGCCGGAGCCACGGGCGATCTGCTTTTAATGGAACCGATTCTGCACATGAAGCCTCCAATGCGACATTAGAGCATTTTTAGTCTGAAACGCATTGCATTTCAAACCATACGGCCTGTCGTTTCGCGGAAAAACGCGGTTTTTCCGCT
>CAMBWG010000271.1 GCA_945871415.1 uncultured Desulfovibrio sp. | reverse complement strand
CCGTAGTAATTGGCCGTGCCGCCGCCGACCAGATTGCAGGGAATGTAGCCGCGCAGCTGCTGCGGCCCCTCAAAACCGGGCCGATGCAGGACAGCGGCAATGGAATCGTACTGAATGGGCATGGGGCCTCCGAAGTTTCGGAGAGCGTAGCACGGGGAGAAGCTGCGGCCAGGCAGGAGAGGGGCAGAGGAGGGGCAGCAGGGGGGCAGGAGAGGGGTTGACAGCGTTGGGCATATCCCGTTCAGGGAGATTGACGTGATACTATAGGATGGTATCATGCCGCTATGAACAGCAAACAGCGCAAGACGCTTGCCGCCATTTTTGCCGACCCCGTAAGCGGGACGATTCTCTGGGCGGACATAGAGCGCCTTCTGGAAGCCTGCGGCGCAGTCAGATCGGAAGGTCGCGGGTCACGCGTCCGTTTTTCTCTCAACGGCGTGCTGGCGACCTTTCATCGTCCGCACCCGGAGCCGACAACGGACAAGGGCGCCGTCAAATCCGTGCGCCGCTTTCTTGAAAACGCAGGAGTACGACCGTGAACATACTGTCATACAAGGGGTATACGGGACGCTTCGAGTATGATGCCGAAGCCGATATTTTTCATGGCGAGGTGCTTCATATTCAGGATGTCGTTACCTTTCAGGGGCGCTCCATTGACGAGCTGAAGGCGGCGCTGGCTGATTCAGTTGAAGACTATCTTGATTTCTGCGCGCAGGAGGGGAAGCAGCCGCAGCGGCCCTACTCCGGGCGATTCAACGTGCGTATTTCCCCGGAACTGCATCAGCGGATCGCGCAGGAAGCTGCCCATGCCGGAAAGAGTCTGAATGCCTGGCTTTCCGATTCCCTGTCCCGGCTGGTTGCCGGGAATCATGGCTAATCTTCCGCGGAAGAAAGAGAAGCGTCCTGTCTGACGGGATGACGTTGAATCCGCCAGTCCTGAAGGGCCGCCGCTTCGGCGCTGTAGCGGGTGCGTCCTCCCAGTCCTTCCACGGCAATGGGCGCTCCGGCGGCGGCCCATTGCTTGACGATCTTTTCCCCCACGCCGAAAGCGTCGCAGATTTCTCCTATGGTCTTGAGAATATGCGGCGTGTAGGCGACGGCCATATCAGTATCCCCCCAGCGTGTCGGCGGGCCCGTCGGGCAGCGTCTGACGCGCGCCCCATGCCGCCGCGGGCTGCATGTCCAGCGCCTCGACGCCCCACGCCAGAGCGCAGAGCCCCGGCCACTGGAGCATGGCCGACTGCGGCGAAACGTCGTCTCTGTCCGCCAGGGCGACGTCGGCCGGCAGACGGGAGGACGCGCCGAGAAAGAGCGTCTTGCCGTCCTTTACCCGCGCATGCAGCAGCGAAAGATAGTAGGGCAGCAGCCCTTCCCCGCGTCCATGCCAGGCAAGGGGCGGTTCCGTGCGCAGCGGGACGCGCCTTGCCTCGCGGCGCGCGTCGTTGTCCGCGTCCACAAGGGCAATGCGGGGATCGTCTTCCGGGGTGATGATGCGCCGCGCGCAGCACAGGCGCAGGGCGCGTTCCGCCGCTTCCAGCAGCCGCGCGGGGCTTTCGCTCCACTCCTCGAACAGCAGCAGGATATGCCGCCGTTCTCCCAGCACGGTGGGCGCATGGCGCATTTCTCCCAGCGCGACGACGCAGCCCGGCAGAGGCGGCCACGGCCAGCACAGAGCGCAGACCGTGCGCCGGAACTCCCGGCCGTCCGGCCCGCGCAGAAAGGGTTCTCCGCTGACGTAATCTTTCAGACGTCGCAGCATGGTCAGCTCCAGTCGGCTCCCGCCAGCATGCCGCCGCCGGGCATGAGCAGGGTTGCAATGGCGTCCACGACCGTATCCACCTGATCGTCGTGGGCGTGCGTCATGGCGGGCGAAAAGGCGCACAGTTCGCTGATGAGCGGTTCCGCCCATTCCGTGCCTTCGGGAATGAACAGCCGCCCCCCGGCCACATAGGGCAGAATGTCGTTGGCGCGGCTTACCTTGTCCCGGTTGCGCTGTACGGCGATGACGGGAATGGACGTCTGCGCCCGCAGGGTCTGGATGAGTCCCGTGCCGCTGGCCTTGTCCTCGATGTGCATGCCCGTGAACTGCGCCGGATTGGCGATGCGGTGCGGCTTGTGCCGCTCCCAGAAGGCGCGGGCGCGCTCCAGCAGCACGGGAGCTGTCCACTTGCCTCTGTCCATGTCCAGCACATACAGGTCCCTGCCGTCCGTACCGGCGTAGAGCAGCACGGAAAAGTCGTTGCGCTGGCCCTCCTTGAGAGCCGTGTCGGCAAAGATGCCGGCGCGCACAATGCGGGGCGGCGTCACATAGCGCCGCAGCATCTCCCGCCGGAACATGGCCCCGCCCGCGGGCGTGGGGCGCTGCATGTACTGGGCGGAAAAGGCGAAGGGGTCCAGCGCGGCCATGCGTTCCGCCGTTTCCGCCGAAAAGGTTTCCGGCCAGAGCATGCGGCCTTCGTCGTCCCGCGCCGGGATTTGCAGCACCTCCCAGAGTTCCGGCTCCCGTTCCAGCAGATAGCCCACAAGGTCCCGCTCGTGCAGACGCTGCATGATGAGCAGCACGGGCGTGGCGTCGGCGTTGCGGCGCGAGTAGAGCGTCTGGGAGTACCAGAGATTGCAGCTTTCGCGCACGGCTTCGGAATAGGCGTCCTTGGCCTGCAAGGGGTCGTCGATGACGATGCCGCCGCCGAACTCGCGGCGCTTCTTTCCCGCGCCGAAACCGGTGATGGTTCCGCCCACGCCCACGCCGTAGACGGAACCGCCCGCGGGCGTGGAGAACTGATCCTGTCGTCCCTTGCCGGGCAGCACGCCCACATAGGGAAAGGCGGTTCTGTACCAGTCGGCGCTGACGGCGGCGCGTATGGCCACGGTCTGGGCAATGGCGAGCTTCGCGGAGCAGGAGGTGTAAATCCACTCGCTGTCCGGCCAGACGGCCAGTCCCCAGGCCACCAGATCGCGGGCAATGAAGGTCTTGCCGTGGCGGGGCGGCATGCAGATGGCCAGATTGCGCCTGCCGTCCGGCAGAGACGCCGTAACCCAGCGCGTCAGCGCCCGGAAGATGCGGCGATGAAAGGGCAGCACGCGGCGCGGCGCGCGCACGGCGCAGCCATGCGCCACGAAAAATTCTTCCAGCGTCGGCAAAAGCGCCGTCATGCCCGCCGCTCCTGTTCGTCTTCGTCGTACTCCCCGGCGGACTGGCGCACGATTTCCGCCAGCGCGTCGCGGGGAGAAAGCGCCGCCTGCGCCGAGGCCGCCTGCTGCTGGGTGACGTTGACCGTGGTTTGCGACGGGCGTTCCGCCTGCGGCCTGATGTTGCGGCTCACGCGGGAGAGCATTTCCAGTTCCTCCGGGGTGACGGCCGCCTGCGCCAGGAGCGCCCCCTTGCGGGCCAGCGTCGCGTCGAACCGGGCGAGCAGCCCTTCGGCGGTGAGCCGTTCCTGCACGGTTTCCTCAATCGTCATGCGAAAATGCAAGGGCAGGTCTTGCATTTGCGTTTCCACGGCGTGGATTTCCTTGGCAGCCGCCACTTTCCGCTCCACAAGGTCTTGCATTTTGCCTTGCGTCCAGCCCTCGGCCCTTGCGCGCCGCGAGACGCTGGAGGTGGCCACGCCAAAGCTCTTGGCAATCTCCCCCAGCGACACGCCGCGCACCTCGTACATGGAGCGGGCCTGTTTCCATTGATCGTTGGTCAGGCGCATGCCTTACCCCACAATGAGCACGCGCTCCGGTTTGCGGCTCCAGACATCCCCCGGCATGGTGTCCGGCGCGACGCGATAGACAAGCTGGATTCTGACGCCCGCTTTGTCTCTGTCGCGGCGCAGCCGGTAGCCGTGCACGCGAATCTGCGTTCTGTCCAGACCGCGCCCCTGCAACAGATTGCAGGCCTGCGAAATGCCGTCGCCCGTGCGGGCAATGGTGCGGGACAGCGTCGCCGCCGCCGGAATGCGAATTTCCACAATCATGCGTTCCTCCCGTTTACTGCCGCACGTCGCAGGCTTCCACGACGCCCGCGAGCATGGTTTCAAAGCGGCGCA
>CAMBWG010000270.1 GCA_945871415.1 uncultured Desulfovibrio sp. | reverse complement strand
GCCGGGCGGCGCCGTGCCGCCGCCTCGCGTTTCACCTTTTTCAAAGTTGAAACGCCCTAAAAAAAGAGGCGCGCCACGGCAAAGGCGCGCCTCTGTGGGGAGGGGAGGAAAACACCGCCACGGCAACAGCGGTGTCTCCCGATGGAAAGTATGTGAAAGGCGAATGTCGGAAAGATTGCGGGATCAGGGCAGCAATCCCGGAGCGCCAGTCCTCCCTTGCGCGGCGCGTCTCTCCGGTTCTCATCCGGATGACCGGAACATTTTCAGTTTGAAACGCGTTGCGTTTCAAACCATGCGACCTGTCGCTTTACGGAAAAGCGTGGTTTTTCCGCTCGCTCGGGCCGGGCGGCACTGTGCCGCCGCCTCGCGTTTTGCCTTTATGGCAAAAGACGTCAGCTCAGCTGCGCCTTAAGAGAGGCGATCTGGGCCTGCAGAGCGGCAATCTCGCCGCTGCTGCTGTCGCCGGAAGACTGCAGGGCGGCAAGCTGGCCCTGCAGGTTCTGAATCTGGCTTTCAATCTGGCTGTCGTTGCTGTCTTCGCTGTCGCTGCTGCCGGAAGCGGAGCCGCCGCCCTGCGCCGCGGGCGCGGACGCTTCGCCGGAAGCGCTCTGCTGCGCGTAGAGCTGACGAGCTTCATCGGAAATAGTCACACTGTCGCCATCCGAACCGAACAGCGTCGTGCCGGACTGTTCTTCCTCAGTCTTGCTGGCAGAAGTGGAACTCGTACCGAACAGGTCAAGCGTCGAAGCGTAGTCATTGGTAATCTGCATTGCTGTGTCCTCTGAGGTTGAAGGCGCAAAAGGATTTTTGCGGCTCCACGAAAAAATTTCCGTGATCTCTCGTCGCGCCCTCTTTTGCAAGAAGGAAGCCAAACTTATCGCCTTGACGAGGGCAAAGGGATATTTTTATGACGGGCTCATGTCCGCCACGCCGCGCCATACGTTTTTCCTTACAGAGCAACATGCTGTTTTTATTTTGGAAGACGGCACACGGCTCACGGCTGAGCTGCGTGTTTCCTCCCGGGCGCGCCGTGTGCGTCTTGTGCTGACGCCGGAGGGCGCGTTGCGGCTGACTCTGCCGCCCGGGATGACGTCAGCGGCGGAGGATGTTTTGCGCAACATGCTGCCCTGGCTGGAAAAAGCCTGGCGGCGGCACTGTCTGCGGCGGCCCCTTCCGGTGTTGCCGACGTCTGTTGCGCTTCCGCTGCTTGCGGCAAATTTTGCCGTACGGCATGCCGGAACACTGGCCGGGGGACGCAGGGCGGCAAGCCTTGCCCCGCGCGGGCGGCTGACAGGAGCCGGGCCGCTGTTGTCCGATGGGCCGAAACGGTTGCTGCTGCTGGAGCGGGAAAGCGAGCTGCTTCTTTATGGAGATGCGGGGGAAGACTTTCTGCCTGCGGCGGCCGCGCTTCTGCGGCGCTGGGGACGGCATGCGGCGGACGTGCTGCTGCCTCCTCTGCTGCGGGAGCTGGCGGCAGCTCTGGGGCTCTCTGTGGACGCGGTGCGGTGCCGGGATCAGCGCACGCTCTGGGGAAGCTGCCGCTGTATCCGCCCCGCAGGGCCTCGGGGCGGACAACCCCTTGTGCATATCAGTCTCAACTGGCGGGCGGTGTTGCTTCCGGCGGAGCTGGCGCGGCATCTCTGTCTGCATGAACTCTGTCACATCGGCCACCGGGGCCATTCTCCCGCCTATCGCGCGGCGCTGGAAGCCTGTTCGCCGGACAGCGGAAAAAAGGAACGCGCCCTGACCGAAGCCTGGGGCGCGTTGCCGTGGTGGGCCCGTCATGAGGCCCGGTAAAGAAAGGCCGGGCGGCCGTCCCCGGACGCATGAGGCGCGGAAGATACGAGCCTCTTTCCGCCATGAGAGACAGCGCTGCGACAGGTATGCCGCGCTTTCCGGCGAACAGGCGGCGCGCCGGGATCAGCGCAGGGCGCAGTTGCCGTCCTTGCAGTCCGTGGATGGTACAACGGGTGTCGCCTGGAACAGGACGACTTGCTGCCGTCCGTCATTGTCCCCCAGCACCAGCGTATAGCGCATCAGTCCTTCCGGCAGCGGCGGCTCGCTGGTGCCCTGCATGATGCCGTTGCCCGTGACCACGATGGTCTTGCCGACCATGGAGGCGCGGACATTGCGGATATGCAGGGTTTTGATGACCATTTTTCCGGCCTTGATGGCGGCGATGAAGTGTTCCTTGTCCTGAATGTGCCCGTTGGCGCTGATATGCCAGTAGTTGGGCGCAAGCAGACGGTTCAGTTCATCGGTGTCGGCCGTGCGTACGGCTTCGGCGTACAGTTCCACCAGATCCGGCTTGGCCTGGGCGCCGCTCCCCGCCGTCAGCAGCAGGGCGCAGCATACCGCGGCAATCAGTAGTTTCATGTTCCCCTCCTTGCGGACAGTAATGCTCTTTCCTGCATGCACTGCGTCCGGAACTTCGTCAAGCGCTTGCGCGTTTTGCTTTTGAAAAAGGCGGAACGCGAGGCGGCGGCACCGCGCCGCCGGCCCGAAGCGAGCGGAAAAACCGTGCTTTTTCGCAAAACAACGGGCCGCAGGGTTTGAAATGCAAAGCGTTTCACACTGAAAATGCTCTTGTGACAAAAGTGCCCGGGATTGCCAACAGGGGGAAAATCACCTAACTATTGCCTATCCCGCTTCTTCGCGCCCCTGCATATGGCGCACGTGCGCATTGCAGCATGCCGTGGCGCATTCCCCCATTAACGTGATTGCGAGGGAACCATGCTCACGACTTTACTTCAAAGCATCGGACGCACGCCTTTGCTGCGTCTTTCTCGTCTTGCAGCCGGTTTGCCGGGCATGCTGCTGCTTAAGCTTGAAAATCAGAATCCCGGGGGGTCCATCAAGGATCGCGCGGCCTTTCATATTCTGGATCGCGCCATGCAGCGCGGCGAGCTGGCCCCCGGCGGCACGGTGGTGGAGGCCACCAGCGGCAATATGGGCATCGGCCTGGCCATGACCTGCGCCGTTCGCGGACTGCATTGCGTGCTTGCCATGCCCGAATCCATGAGCATCGAACGTCGCCAGCTGCTTGCCTCCCTGGGGGCGGAACTGATACTTACTCCGGCAGAGAAGGGTATGGGCGGCGCCGTGGAAATGGCCGAAAACATCGCCGTCGAACGCAGGGCCTTCCGTCCCCGCCAGTTTGATAATGCCGATGCCATCGAGGCCCACTACACGACTACCGGGCCGGAAATTCTGCACGACAGCAACGGTGCGGTGGATGCGCTGGTATCCGGCGTTGGTTCCGGGGCGACGCTGTCCGGTACCGGTCTGTATCTCAAAGGGCTTGTGCCGGATTGCCGCATCATTGCCGTGGAACCCGCCGAATCGCCCGTGTTGTCCGGCGGCAAGGCCGGTCCGCACGGCATTCAGGGGATCGGGGCCGGTTTTGTTCCCCGGAATCTGAACCGGAATATTGTGGACGAAGTCGTGACCGTCACCACGGAAGAGGCCCGCGAAACCGCGCGCAGACTTATGTCCGCGGAGGGCGTTTGCGCCGGTATTTCCACGGGGGCCAACCTTGCGGCGGCCCTGCGTATTGCGTCGCGGCCGGAGATGAGCGGCAAGAATATTGTTACCTTTGCCTGCGACACCGGGGAACGCTACCTGTCCACAGGTCTGTTTACTGAAGGGCGCTAGAGCGTTTTGCCATTGAAAAAGACAAAACATGAGGCGGCGGCACAGCGCCGCCCGGCCCGAAATGAGCGGAAAAACCGCGTTTTTTCCGCGAAACGACAGGCCGTATGGTTTGAAACGCACAGCGTTTCAAACTGAAAATGCTCTAAAGCCCGCTGCGGGAGGAACGCATGGCGCTCCCGCGCTAAACATTTTTTGTGTCCGGCCGAAAAGACTATATACGGGCTTCAGCGTCTGGAGCCCGTATTGCAGGCTAACGACACGATGTGTTGTTTTATTTTGTTGAAAGCGTGTTGCCATTGAACAGGGCGCACGCGGGGCGGCGGCGGGACGCCGTCCCGCCCGAACCGGGCGGAAAAACCGCATTTTTCCGCGAAACGACA
>CAMBWG010000269.1 GCA_945871415.1 uncultured Desulfovibrio sp. | reverse complement strand
AGGCCCGACAGGAGGCCGCACGCCTGGCAGAGCAGCAGCGTCTGGAAGCCGAAGCACGCGCCCGCGCAGAGGCCGAAGCACGCGCCAGAGCGGAAGCCGAAGAAAAGGCACGACAGGAAGCCGCTCGCCTGGCAGAGCAGCAGCGTCTGGAAGCCGAAGCACGCGCCAGAGCGGAAGCCGAGGAAAGAGCACGGCAGGAAGCCGCTCGCCTGGCAGAGCAGCAGCGTCTGGAAGCCGAAGCGCGCGCCCGCGCAGAGGCCGAAGCACGCGCCAGGGCGGAAGCCGAGGCTGCCCGCGTGCAGCTTACCCCGGCCGTGCGGCAGACCATCACCGCCGAAGTTCGTACATGGGAAGACGCCCTGGCAGCGCATAATGCCCGCGAGCTGACCGCTCTCTATGATACGCGTGCCTTCAACAAGGTTGCGGGCGTCCCGCGCGGGCTTCCCTACGGCCAGACAGTACGGGATCTCCGCCGCCGCTACGCCGCGCCGCTGACGGTGGTCAGTCGCGCCCCCCGGCTGGCGCTGGTGGGTGAGATTGTGGAAAGCCGCAGCGATCAGCTGTTGCTGAGCGGGCGCGGCATGGAGCAGGGCGAACGAGTTCTGTACTGGCAGCGGGGCAAGGACGGGCGTTTCCGCATTGTGGCGGAAGCCTTTACGCCGGGCGACAGCGGCCTGTCCGCGCATTATCTGGAGCAGATCAGCGGCGAGGTAAGCCGCACGATTGAAGCCTGGCGCGCTGCCTGGGAACAGGGCGATCTGAACGCCTACATGGCGTTTTATGCCGATGACGCCGTTCAGGCGGGCCGCCGCACGGCACGGGCCATCCGGGCTCAGAAGGAACGGCTCTGGGGCAGGGTCTCGCCCACGCTGGTACAGCTCTCCGGTCTGCGTCTGGCGCTGGATGAGAAGGGCGGTCTGCGGGCCGACATGCTCCAGTCCTACGCCGACAGCGCCGGTCACAGCGACAGAGGTACCAAGACCCTGCTTCTGGCCTTTGACGGCAGGCGCTGGCAAATTACGCGGGAAGACTGGGCCGCGGAATCGCCTCTGCCGGAGGTCTTTGATGCCGGGGGCGGAGAATGAAATACAGCGAACGACTGAGTCTGGTCATCATCCGGGAGGACGGACGCCGTCAGTCCTGGCGGTTGCGCCGCGTCTGGCTGCATGCGCTGCTGGGCTCCCTCCTGCTGCTCCCCTGCCTTGTGGGCGCGCTGGGCTGGTTCTGCTATGACGCATGGCGTGAAAATCGCCTGCTGCACGACGAACTGCTGCGTCTGGAAAATGAAGGCGAGGCCATGGAAGGCAAGCTGGAACGCCTGGAACAGGTTTCCATCCTGCTGGAAGAAAGCGCCGTGCCGGGCCATGATATTCTGACGCGGGCACTGGCGCAAAGCGACATGGACGATACCGTTGCCTCGCCGGTCGAGGAAAGCCCCGCGGCGGCCGCACCTGGCGGCGAAGAAGCCGCCATGAAGGAACAGATGACGAAGGAAGAAGGCCCGGGGCATGCGGAGTTTCCCGCCATTACAGGCGACTATGTATCCGTTGACAAAGTACGGGTGCGCCTGGTGCGTAACCGCATGCTGCGTATTGCTCTGGATTTGCGCAATACGCGGGACGGCCGGGCGGAAGGCGAAGTCACAGCCATACTGGTGACGCCGGAAGGCAAGCATGTGCCGTTGAAATTTTCTCCCTCCGACGTCGGCAAGTTCAGCATTCTGCGTTTCAAGCGCGCCGTCATGAGCGCCGGTCTCCCCAAGGGCGTGGACAACGCACTGAACGGGGCGCAGGTTCTGCTGGAAGTACGCGACAACACCGCCAAGAGAACCGTCGTCTTCCGCAACATCTTTGCCGTGGAGCAATAATTACAGCATTTTCTTCCCGCACATGACCGGGGAAAGGGCACGGCCCTTTCCCCGGTTCGTCTTTCAGGGCGTGTCAACGCTAGAGCGTTTTCAGTTTGAGATGCTTCGCATTTCAAACCATACGGCCTGTCGTTTCGCGGAAAAGCGCGTCCTTTCCGCTCACTTTGGACCAGGCTCGGCACTCATCATCAGATGTTGATTCCCCGGCAACGCCCTCATCAATGACAAGCCGCACAACAGTGCGCGGGTTTTGGGCAGCGCGGCTGCCGCGCCCGCCGGGGCCCCGCCATACATGGACTTTTGCCATGCTTTGGCGTATCGTTGACTGTTCCGCCGCAAGGGCGATTATTCCACATCGAGGCCAACGCATGCCCAATCTGCAACATATTCGCAATTTCTGCATCATCGCCCATATCGACCACGGCAAGTCCACGCTTGCCGACCGTATTCTCGAATTGACCAAGGTGGTCAGCCAGCGTGAAGCGCGCCAGCAGTATCTGGACAAGATGGATCTGGAACGGGAACGGGGCATCACCATCAAGGCGCAGACCGTCCGCATCCCCTATGTGGCTGCCGACGGGCAGGAATACGAACTTAATCTGATTGACACCCCCGGACATGTGGACTTCAACTACGAGGTTTCCCGCTCGCTGGCCGCCTGTGAGGGCGCGCTGCTGGTCGTGGACGCCACGCAGGGCGTGGAAGCCCAGACGCTGGCCAACGTTTATCTTGCTCTGGATCACAATCATGAAATCGTGCCCGTCCTCAACAAGATAGATCTGCCCAGCGCCGATGTGGATCGCGTCAAGGCGGAAATCGAGGAAGCCATCGGCCTTGACTGCTCCGCGGCCCTGCCCGTATCCGCCAAAACAGGCATGGGCGTGGACGCCGTGCTGGAAGCCATTGTGCATCAGCTCCCCGCGCCGCAGGGCGATCCCGCCGCGCCGCTCAAGGCGCTGATTTTTGACTCCTGGTACGACAGCTATCAGGGCGTCGTGGTTCTGTTCCGCGTGATGGACGGCACCGTCAGGCTCGGCGAACAAGTCCGCCTCATGAGCACGGGCAAGGAATACGAAGTCCTGCGCCTCGGCGTTTTCTCTCCCGAGGCCACGGACGTCAAAGAACTGCATGCGGGCGAAGTGGGCTTTTTGTGCGGCAGCATCAAGTCGCTGGGCGACGCCCGTGTGGGCGATACCATCACCCATGCCGACCGCCCGGCGGACGCGCCCGTGCCCGGCTTCAAGGAAGTGCAGCCCATGGTCTTCTGCGGGCTCTATCCTTCCGAATCCGACGATTACGAAAATCTCAAGGCGGCACTGGAAAAATTGCAGCTCAACGACGCCGCTTTCAGCTACGAGCCGGAAACCTCGCAGGCGCTGGGCTTCGGTTTCCGCTGCGGCTTCCTCGGTCTGCTGCATCTGGAAATCATTCAGGAGCGGCTTGAACGGGAATTCGAGGTAGCGCTTATCGCCACGGCCCCCTCCGTGGTGTACAAAGTGGAAACCTCCGACGGCAAGACGCTGGAAATCGACAATCCGGCCCACTTGCCCGACGCCACCAAAATCCGCGCCCTGTACGAGCCCTATGTCAGTATGGACATTCATGTACCCAACGAGTACGTGGGCAATGTCATGAAGCTGTGCGAGGAAAAGCGGGGAACGCAGAAGAACCTGCACTATCTGGCCACCAATCGCGTAGTGGTGACCTATGAGCTGCCGTTTGCGGAAATCGTCTACGACTTTTTCGACAAGCTCAAATCCTGCACCCGCGGCTATGCCAGCATGGACTATCAGCCCGTGGACTACCGGGAGTCGGATCTTGTGCGTCTCGATATTCTGCTGAACGGCGATCCCGTGGACGCCCTGGCCGTCATCGTGCACCGGGAACGCGCCTATCAGTACGGGCGCTCTCTGGCGCTCAAGCTCAAGCGCACCATCCCGCGCCAGTTGTTCCAGGTGGCCATTCAGGCAGCCATCGGTCAGAAAATCATTGCCCGCGAAACCGTTTCCGCCTTCCGCAAGGACGTGACGGCCAAGTGCTATGGCGGCGACATCACCCGTAAGCGCAAGCTGCTCGAAAAACAGAAGGAAGGGAAAAAGCGCATGAAGCGCATGGGCAATGTGGAGCTGCCGCAGGAAGCCTTCCTCGCCGCCCTGAAGGTAGGCGACGAAT
>CAMBWG010000268.1 GCA_945871415.1 uncultured Desulfovibrio sp. | reverse complement strand
AGAAGCGTTCGGACTGCCGCCAGACGGTTTCCGACTGCGGCTCCACGCCGGCCACGGCGCAGAAGACGCCGACGGCGCCGTCAAGCACGCGCAGCGAGCGTTCCACCTCTATGGTGAAGTCCACATGGCCGGGCGTATCAATCAGATTCAGTTCGCAGCCGTTCCACTGGCAGGAGGTGCAGGCGGAAGTGATGGTGATGCCGCGTTCCTGTTCTTCCGGCAGATAGTCCATGGTGGCCGTGCCGTCATGCACTTCGCCCAGACGATGGATCTTGCGGCTGTAAAAGAGCATGCGTTCGGAAAGAGTGGTCTTGCCGGCATCGATATGGGCAATAATGCCGATATTGCGCGTATTTTTCATGGAATATCAAGCCTTGCGCGGCAGCAGGCCGAAGCCGTGCCGGAAAACGGAGAAAAAGTCGGGAGAAAGATCGGCATGCAGCCAGAGTCCTTCGCAGCCGGGGGAAAGGCTCAGGCGTCCCAGAGGGACGGCGCCGCTGCGGAAGGGGCCGCCGTCCCGAACCTTACTGTGGACGCGTGCCGAGGCTTCCGCCGTGAAAATGGCCTCGGGGCGTCCCGCTCCCGGCAGCAGGCCCCGTTCCACGGCGGCGTCGCCATGACAGAAGCGAAGCACGGCTTCGTCGAAAAGTTCCGGCCGCTGCACCGCCAGCGTGGGCGCGCCGCGCTCCTCGAAGGTCCGCAGGGCAAGCACCCGGGCCGTTGCCGCGATGCCGTCCAGTTCTCCTGCGTGCAGCAGGGCAAGACGGCCGGGCGCGGGCAGTTCTTCCAGCAGGGCGCACAGATCGGCGGGGTCCATGCAGAAAATATCTTCCACGCCGCAGAGTTCCAGCGCCGTCAGAACCGGCCCCGACGGCATGCCGCCGACACAGACGGCCCCCAGCAGCGGAATTTCCGCCAGCTGGGCGCAGAGGGCAACGGCCGCCAGCCGTGCCGCAGCCGCGTAGGACGGGGAAAAGGCCAGAATCGCCCACGGCGCGGGATGACGCCCGCTCGATTGCCAGTAACCGAGGCGCGCGTCGCGGCGTTCGCGCCGACAATGTCCCCCGGAGGGCCGCTCCTGTTCATAATGCGCCATGCCCAGCGCAAGGCCCGTCTTGATGGCGGCCCGGCATTGCGGCAGAGCGGCTTCATACGCTGCCGCGCAGACGTCGTCCGGCACGCGGAAGCCTTCCAGCTGGGCAGGCCACTGCGGCGCGGCTTCCCGGGATTCCGCCTCGTTGTCCTCGACGCCATCGCAGGGCCCGTCGTCGGGCAGCGAAGACGCGCACGCCCGCAGGGCTTCCTCAAGATGCTTCTGTTGCGACTTTCGCATGACTCCTCCTTGCAGCGTAGTCGCTTATACTATGCGGCTTTTGCCATGCTGTGAAGAGGCGGAAAAATCCCGTGCCCGGATGGTTGCAGGCGTTTTTTCTGGGGGGAGGAATACAAGGGGATGGCCGGCGTGCCGGAGAGGGGAGGCGAAAGAAAAAATTTTTATTGGAGAGGACTCAATCAGACACGCAATCGAATGTGGAGGAAAAATTTGATGCCGAAGCGCGCTGGGGAAGGGATGGGGGGCCTGGGGGGAAGGGAAACCCCTCTCGCGCGAGCAGCGACCGAAGGCGGCCGCAGGCCGTGCCCGTTGCGACGAAGGAAGCTACGGGCATCGACAGCAGAGATGAGGGGTTTCCCTTCCCCCCAATATTTTAAAAGTTACGAACGGGGGCACTGGCTCCAGAGCTGATTGAGCAGCGTGTGCGTTTTGTTCCGGTGTTCGGGATCGCGCATGGCTTTGGCGGCAAAGGCGCCCCAGGGGAGCGTGGCGCAGTCTTTGGCAGCGGTGGTTGCCAGCGTGTCAAGCAGCGTTTCGCGCAGATCGGCATCGCCGATGAGCGTGACGGCCGTGCAGGCTGCGTCAAAGCGCTTGTCCGTAATGGCGGCTTCGCAAAGCGTGCGCAGTGCGGCGTCCTTTTGCGGGCGCGGCTGGAAACCTGTGGCGGCGTTGGTAATGGCCTTCTGATAATAGCGGCCGCGATCGTCCGCCGGGAGGTCTATGTGAAACGTATCGGCACGGGCAAGCAGGGTCGCATCCAGAGGGACCACGTCGGGCGCGGTGGCGCTGCGCCAGAGCTGCAGCGCGCCGACGAGCAGAATCACGACGGCGCAGAAGAGCAGAGGGACTTTCCAGCCAGTCGATTTTTCCACCTAGTCCTCCAGTGCGGCAAGCCAGCCGCGCAGGTCTTCCAGCTGCCGGGTTACGGATTTGGGACCTGTGCCGCCGGGGGTTTCGCGACGGCGCACGGCGGCGGCATAGTCGAGCACGGCATACACGCCGTCGTCAATGCGCGCGTCGACGCCGCGGAGCTCGTCGAGAGTGAGATCTTCCAGCCCCTTGCCCTCCTTTTCCGCCAGCGCCACGGCATGGCCGGTGATGTGGTGCGCTTCACGGAAGGGAATGCCCTTGCCCACGAGGTAGTCGGCAAGTTCCGTGGCATTGAGAAAACCGCGCGCGCAGGCGGCGCGCATGCGCCGGGTGTCGAAGGTCAGTTCCTCAAGCATGCCCGCCATGAGCGTCAGAGACTGGCTTACGGTGCGGTCGGCGTCGAGAAAGCCTTCTTTGTCTTCCTGAAGATCGCGGTTGTAGGTCATGGGCAGACCCTTCATGATGGTCAGCATGCCCATAAGCGCGCCGTAGACACGGCCGGTCTTGCCGCGCATGAGTTCGGCCACGTCGGGATTCTTCTTTTGCGGCATGATGGACGAGCCCGTGGAATAGCCGTCCGACAGACGCACGAAACCAAAGGCCGGATTGGCCCAGAGAATGATTTCTTCGCACAGACGCGACAGATGCGCCATGATGCAGGAAGCGGCAAAGAGGCTTTCCATCACGAAGTCGCGATCCGAGACGGCATCCATGCTGTTGCCGTAAATGCGGGGAAAGCCCACTTCGTCGGCAACGGATTTGGGGTCCAGCGGATACGTTGTCCCGGCCAGCGCGGCGGCCCCCAGAGGAGAAATGCGCACACGGCCGAGCACGTCCCCCAGCCGCTCGTGATCGCGGCGGAACATCCAGGCATAGGCCAGCAGATGATGCGCAAGACTCACGGGCTGGGCCGGTTGCAGGTGCGTGCAGCCGGGCAGGATGTCGTCCTGATGGCCGTCGGCCTTGTCC
This sequence comes from uncultured Desulfovibrio sp., assembly GCA_945871415.1. Taxonomy (GTDB): domain Bacteria; phylum Desulfobacterota; class Desulfovibrionia; order Desulfovibrionales; family Desulfovibrionaceae; genus Desulfovibrio. The sequence goes on along the minus strand of CAMBWG010000268.1, from coordinate 875 downwards.
GTCAGCATGCGCGCCAGCGCGGCGGCCCGATTGCGCCAGTCTTCCAGACGGTCGGCCACAAAGAGCCGGAATGTCAGACCTACCTGATCGTTGCGGCTGCGGCCCGTATGCAGCTTCTTGCCCGTATCGCCCACCAGCTCGGTCAGCCGGGCTTCGATGTTCATGTGCACGTCTTCGAGCTCGGGCTTCCAGACGAAGTTGCCCACCTCGATTTCGGCCCGGACCGCGTCAAGCCCCCGGACCAGCGTTTCCGCTTCTTCGGGCGTGATGATGCCCTGACGGCCCAGCATGCGGGCATGGGCCTGCGATGCCCGGATATCCTGCGCGTACAGGGCGCGGTCGTAGGTTTGCGAATCGGTATAGGCAGCGACGGCCTCGCGGGGGCCTTCGGCAAAGCGGCCCCCCCAGCTCTGATTGGTGCTCATGACGTGTTGTCCGTGTGTTGAGGAGTTGTGAGAATACGGGAAATGCGGTTGGTATCAGGAATGTGCGCCGGAGATTCGTTGTCCGCCCGGCGGGGGCCGCATGCGCGTGTCGTGCGTGCGCCGGATACGAAAAGGGGAGGACGGCCCGTGCGGCCGTCCTCCCCGGGAAACAGGGGGTACGGGCTTACTTCTTCAGCTTCTGCTGCACGGCGGCATACATGCCGAGGCGCAGGGAGTTCAGACGGATGAAGCCCGCGGCATCCTTATGATCATAGTTGCCACCTTCGAAGGTGGCGAGATCTTCGGAGAAGAGAGAGTAAGGGGACGTGCGGCACAGGGGCCAGATACCGCCCTTGTAGAGTTTGGCCTTGACGGTGCCGGTGACGGTTTCCTGCGACTTGTCCATGAAGGCCTGCATGGCTTCGCGTTCGGGCGAGAACCAGTAGCCGT
>CAMBWG010000267.1 GCA_945871415.1 uncultured Desulfovibrio sp. | reverse complement strand
GCGGCGGCACAGCGCCGCCCGGCCTGTCGTTTCGCGGAAAAACCGCGCTTTTTCCACGAAACGACAGGCCGTATGGTTTGAAACGCCCAGCGTTTCAAACTGAAAATGCTCCACAGCACCGTCCGGCACACAGCAGCATCCGCGGCAGGCGACTCCCCTGGAACAGCGTAATTTTTTCAGATTGCCGCATGGATATTTTCCAGACTATGCCGCCCCCTGTCATGTACCCGAAGAAAAACAATGGATTCGGCTTGTTACAAAATTCTCTGCCGAAAATTTCCATGCGTTTACGACCTTTTACGAGCGGGAAAGCGCCTTGACGTAGGTCCGTGTGAGGTATACGCTCCCAGTAGTCTGTGTGATAGGCTCCACTTGGAGTCTTCGGTACGCCGGGGCGCGCGCTTCTGGCGGTAGGGTAAATGTTCTGCATGCAAAAGGACAAGCACATGAGGAACAGCAAAACACTGCTCAGGACTGCGGCGAGCGTCGTGGTCGGCGCGGCATGTCTCCTGCTTGGCGCAGGCGCCGCGCTTGCCGACGAAGGCAGTTCGGCCGGGCCTGCGGCGCTGACCATGTTCCCGGTCAGCGAAAAGGCCAATCCGGCCAACGCCAACATGAAGCCCGTGATCTTCAATCACGCCATTCATGAAGGCAAGGTGGAGGACTGCACCACCTGCCACCATACGGGAGACCCCGTAGCCTGTACCACCTGCCATACGGTGGAAGGCAAGGCAGAGGGCAACTACATCACGCTTGAGCGCGCCATGCACGCCACCAACATCAAAAAGCGTCCCGAAGGCGAAGTGACGCCCCAGAGCTGCGTGAGCTGCCACGAAGCCGTCTACAAGAATGACCGGCAGTGCGCCGGCTGTCACGCCATTGTGAAGCCCGAACGCAATGCCCAGTGGTGCGCCACCTGTCACAATGCCGACGTGACGCCCGCCGAAATGGCCAAGGGGCGCGCCGACAAGTACACGCTCGACGTTCGCGGCGAACTGGCGCAGCGCACGCTCAGGAAGAGCGCCCCGGTGGAACTCCTGTCGCCCATGGACGGCCCCCTGACCGTCTACATCGACGAACTGTCCGACAAGTACGAAGGCAACCGCTTCAATCATCGCCGCCACGTGGCTTCCCTGATGGATCGCATCAAGGACAACAAGCTTGCCGCTGCCTTCCACAACAATCCCGAAACCCTCTGCGCTACCTGCCACCATCGCAGCCCGCTTTCCAAGACGCCTCCCAAGTGCGGCAGCTGTCACAGCAAGGAAATCAATCCCGCCGCTCCTGAACGTCCGACCCTCAAGGCGGCTTATCACTTGCAGTGCATGGGCTGCCATGACGGCATGAACGTGGCTCGCCCGCTGAAGACCTCGTGCGTCACCTGCCACAAGGTCAAGACCGCCGAGTAAGGGGATGATGATATGAACCGCAGAAAATTCCTCACGATTCTTGGAAGCGCGGGCGTCGTTTCCGCTCTGGGCACCGCCAAGGTGGCCAAGGCCAGCGCCACGCATACCTTCCCCTACTATGACAACAGCTACGGCGTGCTGCACGACACCTCGCGCTGCATCGGCTGCCGCAGCTGCGAAGAAGCCTGCAACAAGATCAACAATCTGCCCAAGCCCGATCGCCCCTTTGACGATCTGTCCGTCATGGACAAGAAGCGTCGCACCTCGGCGTATCAGTGGACCGTCGTCAACAAGTACGAAGTGGGCGGCAAGGAAGTCTTCCGCAAGACGCAGTGCTTCCACTGCAACGATCCGGCCTGTGCCTCGGCCTGCTTTGCCAAATGCTTTTCCAAGCAGCCCGACGGCAGCGTGGCCTACGACGGCACCCAGTGCGTGGGCTGCCGCTACTGCATGATCGCCTGCCCCTTCTATGTGCCGGGCTTCGAATACGACGAAGCTTTCGACCCGCTGGTGCAGAAGTGCACCTTCTGCGAAACCACCCGGCTGCAGAAGGGTCTGCTTCCCGCCTGCGTGGAAGCCTGCCCCGTGGACGCCCTGACCTTCGGTCGTCGCGGCGATCTCATCAAGCTGGCCCGCAAGCGCATTGCCGACAATCCCGGCAAATACGTGGATTACATCTACGGCGAGCATGACGCCGGCGGCACCGCCTGGATGGTGCTTGCTCCCGCGCCCAATGCGGAAGCCGCCATCCCCACGGCCAACCCCATCGATGCCGGTCATACCTTTGAAAAAATCGGCCTCGACACCCATCTGGGCAATCGTCCCATGGGCGAATACACGTACGGCGCTCTGGGCACCGTGCCCATGATCATCGCATTCTGGCCCCTGCTCTTCGGCGGCGCCTATGCCATGACCAAGCGCCGTGAAGCCATGCACAAGGCCGAAACGGAATCCGTCATCAAGACCGCCAAGGAAGATGTGGCGACCGCCATGGATGCCGCCGTGCGCACCATCGAGCAGAACCAGGGCCAGCAGGCTGCGGACGAGGCCCGCAAGGCCATGGTCGAGGCTCTCAAGGCCCGCGAAGCGTCGAAGGCTGAGGAGCACGGCGCGCATGGGGAGGGTAAGTAAATGGAAAATCACAGCATTGTCATTCCTACCAAGGATAAAATGCTCAACCTCGGCGAATTCTCGCTGAAGCGTCCGGGCAACATGATCACGGCCGTCATCCTTGTGGTGGGCTTCGTCCTGACGGTGATTCGCTTCACCCAGGGCATCGGCTCCATCACCAATCTTGACGACAACGCCCCCTGGGGCATGTGGATCGGCTTCGACCTGCTCTGCGGCGTGTGCCTTGCCGCCGGCGGCTACTTCACCACCGTGGCCTGCTACGTCATGGGCATGAAGCATTTCCACTCGGCCGTGCGTCCGGCCATCACTACGGCCTTCCTTGGCTATGCCTTCGTGGTCTTCGCGCTGCTCTATGACCTCGGTCATCCGCTGCGCCTGCCCTACATGTTCTTCTTCCCCGGCACGACCTCCGTTCTCTTTGAAGTGGGTCTGTGCGTGGCGACCTACCTCACGGTGCTCTTCATCGAGTTCTCCGTGGCGCCCATGGAATGGCTCTCTCAGAAGTTCCCCTTCCTCATCAAGTGGCGCAAGATTGTTGTTCGCTGCACCATCATCCTGACCATCTTCGGCGTGTGCCTTTCCACTCTGCATCAGTCTTCGCTGGGCTCGCTCTACCTCATCGCTCCCGGCAAGCTGCATCCGCTGTGGTACTCGCCCTTCCTGCCCATGTTCTTCTTTGTGAGCTCCATGGCCGCCGGTGCTTCGATGGTCATCTTTGAAGGCATGTGGGCCCACAAGGGCGTGCATCACTATATGGATGCCACGCACCTGCGCGAAGCCGACGAAGTGGTCTTCAGCTTCTCCAAGGCCGCCGCGTTCATCCTCATCAGCTACTTCATGCTGAAGTTCATCGACATGCTGGTTCAGGCCAATCTGCCCTACCTCTGCACGGGTTACGGCGCGTGGTGGCTGGTGGAAATGCTCGGCTTCGTGCTGCTGCCCGCCCTGCTCTATGCCAAGGGCTCGCGTGACCGCAACGTGTCCCTGTGCCGCCTTGCCTCCTGCAACGCCGTGCTTGGTATCGTGCTGAACCGCTTCAACGTGTCCATGATCGCCTTCAACTACAACATTCCCGCCGCCGAGCGCTATGTGCCCAGCATCTGGGAAGTGTGCATCTCCATCTTCGTGGTGACGCTGATCGTGACCGTGTACCGCTTCATCGTCTACCACATGCCGGTGCTCTACGAACACCCCAACTTCAAGGACGCCCACTAGGCCTGACAGGAGCTCATTATGGACTTCCATACCTTCTATGACTACTTCCTGTATACGAAGAGCTGGGCCTATGTGATGATGTTCGTCACCCTGCCGCTCTACGTCATCGTCTGGAACACGCTGCTCTATCCCAAGAAGGGCAGCTGGTTCAAGGATGAAAACGAAAAGCACTAGGCCCTGAACAATGAAAAGCCCCCGGTTCTCTGAACCGGGGGCTTTTTTGTACCGTGGCGCTTCAGCCCGCCTTAGAGCATTTTCAGTTTGAAATGCTGTGCATTTCAAACCATACGGCCTGTCGTT
>CAMBWG010000266.1 GCA_945871415.1 uncultured Desulfovibrio sp. | reverse complement strand
CATTCCCGAAGAGGTCGGCAGCTTCCGCAAGCTCTGCACCGTCATCGGCAACAGAAATATCACTGAGCTGTGCACCCGCTTTGCCGACCCCGAAAAGGCCCGCGTCATGGTCGGTATCGACATCAAGAGCCGCGATGAAATCGCCTCCGTCATGGAGGATCTGCGCAAGGCCGGGTTCCAGGCTCTGGATCTCACCGATAACGAACTGGCAAAGATCCACCTGCGGCACATGGTCGGCGGCAACGCGCCCCACCTGACCAACGAACGCCTGATCCGCTTCTTCTTCCCCGAACGGCCCGGCGCGCTCATGGACTTCATGGACGCTATGGAAACCCCGCTTAACTGCACCCTGTTCCAGTACCGCTACCACGGCGCGGATTACGGGCGGGTGCTGTTCGGCATGGAAGTGCCGGAGGAAAAACAGGCGGCCTTTGAAACCTTCCTCGCCCGCGTGGAAAAAATGGGCTACCCCTATATCGACGAGTCCGACAACCCCGCCTACAAAATGTTCCTTGGCTGGCACGACGCCTAGTTCAGGGGCATTACGTTTTTTGAGGGGAAGAAACCCCTTTTGCTCGCGGCAAAAAGGTGTTTCTTCCCTCTCAAACTACCCCATCTTCCCCAAAACCCGCCCACTCAACTATCAAGCATTTTCGGTTTGAAATGCGGAGTATTTCAAACCGAAAATGCTCTAACTTTCTATCTATTTTAAATAGATAGAACACTATCAGTTTCGTACCCATTGAGAAAATGACTGCCACGGCTCCCAGAAAAAGCGCGCTGAGGCAAGGATGGGGGCTTGGGGGGAAGGGAAAGCCCTTTCGCGCTGGCAGAGGGGTTTCCCTTCCCCCAAAGCTGCGCATGTCCCGCGCACCGGCGGCAGCCGCCGCAGTTTGACAGGCCTGCAAGCGTCGGCGTATGCTGTCTTGCCTGCGGACGCGCCGCTGTGGCGGTTCGGAGGCCTGTCTTCACGCTTTATCTACCGGGAATTTTCAGGAAGAGTTCGATGATCGATATTGAACGGCAAATGGCGCTCATCAAGCGCGGCGTAGCGGAACTGATCGACGAAGGCGAATTGCGCAAGAAGCTGGAACGCGGCACGCCGCTGCGCGTCAAGGTCGGCTTTGACCCCACCGCGCCCGATCTTCATCTCGGGCATACCGTCGTCATGCACAAGATGCGTCATTTCCAGGAACTCGGCCATCAGGTTATTTTCCTGATCGGCGATTTCACGGGCCGCATCGGCGATCCTTCCGGCCGCTCGGAAACCCGCCCCCCGCTGACCGAAGAACAGGTTCTGGCCAATGCCGAAACCTACAAGCGCCAGGTCTTCAAAATTCTGGACCCGGAAAAGACTCTTGTGGAATTCAATTCCCGCTGGCTGGGACAGATGAGCGCCGCCGACTTTATCCGTCTGGCCTCTCACTGCACCGTGGCCCGCATGCTGGAACGCGACGATTTTGAAAAGCGTTACCGCGAGCAGCGCGCCATCTCCATTCACGAATTCATGTATCCGCTCTGTCAGGGGTACGACTCCGTCGCCCTCAAGACCGATGTGGAAATGGGCGGCACGGACCAGAAGTTCAACCTGCTCATGGGCCGCAATCTTCAGGCTCACTACGGGCAGGAAAGCCAGTGCATCCTGACCATGCCCCTGCTGGAAGGCACGGACGGCGTGCGCAAGATGTCAAAATCCTACGGCAACTACATCGGCATTGACGAAGCCCCCTCGGAAATCTTCGGCAAGGTCATGGCCATTTCCGACGAACTCATGTGGCGCTACTATGAACTGCTGTCCAGCAAATCGCTGGAAGACATCGCCGCGCTGCGCGCCGGGGTCGAAAACGGCAGCGTCCACCCCAAGGCCGCCAAGGAAGAGCTGGCGCACGAGATGGTAACCCGCTACCACAGCCCGCAGGCCGCCGACGAAGCCCGTCAGGGCTTTAACGCCGTCTTTGCCGGCGGCGGTGTCCCGGACGACGCCCCGACCTTTACCTGCGCCCACGGCGAAACCAGCGCCCCCTCCGCCTTTCTGGCCGATGCGGGGCTCGTCAAGAGTCGCGGCGAAGCCAAGCGTCTGATCAAGGAGGGCGCGCTTTCCATTGACGGCCGGCGCTGCGACGATGCCCTGAGCCCGCTGGCCGCCGGGGAATATGTCATCAAACTCGGCAAGAAACGTTTCCTGCGCCTGACCGTCGAGGGATAAGCTCCCGAAAACAGCAGGCAGACAAATCGTATAGAGGGCGGCCCCGGGCCGCCCTTTCACGTTTTCCGGCGAACGGCAGCAACGCCCCGCCGCCCCCACGAGAATCGCATGCGAAAGCTCTATGTCATCATGGTAGGCCTGCCCGCCCGCGGCAAGTCCACACTGGCGCAACGCATCCGCGAAGCGCTGGAGGCCGACGGCCGGCAGGTGGCCATCTTCAATAACGGCGATTTGCGACGCCGCCTGCTGGGCTCCATGTCCACCAGACCGGAATTTTACCGCCCCGACAACGCCGAAGGCCGGGCCATGCGCGAGGATCTCTGCCGCCGCAATCTGGAGCAGGCCCGCCAGTGGCTGGCGCAGGGCGGCGATGTGGCCATTCTCGACGCCACCAATGTGAGCGCCCAGCGACGCGCCCTGATCCTTGAAGAATTGCGGGATCATCCGGCGCTGTTCATCGAATGCGTCAACGAAGACCCCCTGCTGCTTGACCTGAGCATTCGCGCCAAGGCACGACTGCCGGAATATGCGTCCTACAGCGAAGAGGAAGCCGTCGCCAACTTTCGGGAGCGCCTCGGCTATTATGAAGCCATGTATACGCCGGTAGGCGACGGCCCGGAACATTTCTGGATTCGCGTCGATTCCATGGCGAACCGGATTCTTCAGGAACAGCCCTGCGAAACCTCGCCCATGTATCCGGCCATCCGCGAGGTCCTGGTCTGCCCCTGGGTTCGCAGCCTCTACCTTGTGCGCCACGGACAGACCGAATTCAACCTCGCGGGCCGCATCGGCGGCGATCCGCCGCTGACGGCAAAAGGCCGGGAACAGGCCCAGCGGCTGGCCCGTCATCTGCGCGGCGAGCGCCTCGACTGGCTGTTCACCTCGACCCGGCGCCGCTCCCATGAAACGGCCGCCCCCCTTCTGGCCGAACGCCCGGATCTGCGCTGCCTTGCCCTGAAGGAATTTGACGAAATCTTCGCCGGAGACTGCGAAGGCATGAGCTATGACGACATCCGTGCCACCATGCCGCAGGTCACCATGCAGCGTAATGCCGACAAATACGGCTACGCCTATCCGCACGGCGAAAGCTACGCCATGCTGCGGGATCGCGTCCGGCGCGGAGTCATGCGCGTTCTTTTTCTGGCCAAGGACAGCCCCATCATCATCGTGGGCCATCAGGCCATCAACCGCGTTGTGCTCGCTCTCTTTCTCAAGCATCGCAAAGAGGATATTCCCTATCTCAATGTACCGCAGGACAAGCTCTATCATCTGTCCGTCACGCCGCAGCGCAAGGTCTTTGAACGAATTTCCTACTGATCGGCCCGGCCCTCCGGCAACGGCCCCATGTGACATCGGGAAAGCCCGAAAAGCCGCTCTCTCCCGTTGCCAGAAGGGGAATATTCCGCTACAAACAGGCGGTAAAAGCTTTGTTTCTCAGTCCGGGGAAGGCTTCCTTGCCACGAACAAAGTTCATGTTTCTTCCGAGGACATGAAGGCGATAAAACTACATGAAAAATATTGCGATCATTGACGACAGCAAACTCAAACGCGACTATCTCCATCGCATCCTGGCCGAAGAGTTCCGCGTCTACGAGTATGAAAGCGGCGCAGCCGCCCTGCCTGTACTGCCATCTCTCGACATTCAGTGCATTCTCCTGGATGTGGAAATGCCTGACGAAGACGGCTTTGCCGTCATCAAACGCATCAAGGCCACGCCGACGCTGCGCGATATTCCCGTCATCTTCGTCACCAGCCTTTCCGACTGGGGACTGGAAACACGCGGTCTCAGCAGCGGCGCCGTAGACTTTCTGGGCAATCAGTTCTCCCCGGAAATCATCCGCTCCCGTGTCCGCAACCATGTGGACCTG
>CAMBWG010000265.1 GCA_945871415.1 uncultured Desulfovibrio sp. | reverse complement strand
GCAGCGGCGGCAGGCGCGGCATTTGTCGGGTATTACCTGAATATGCTCAATCATGCTTGTCCTCGTTTGCGGCCGTCGGCGTGTCGGACTCATCTTCCGCCGTCACGTCAAGGCCCGTCATGGTCATGCCATGTCCGCCGTGGAAGCGGAGGGCATCGCTCCCGCAGGCAGGGCAGACAAAACGCCGTTCGCACAATTCAAAGGCCGCGCCGCACTCCTCACAGCGGCAGGGCAGGGGCTCCGTCGTCAGAAGGAGCTGCGCGCCTTCGGCAGGCGTTCCCTCGGCCAGCAGCTCAAAGCAGGCCGTCAGGGTCTGCGGTTCCACACAGGAAAGCAGGCCCAGCGAACAGGTCAGGCGCGTAATGCGCGCAGCCTTGCGACCCGCCCGGACATCGCCCGCCGCCCGGCGGGCATCGACCTGTGCATTGTGCTCTTCCACCGCCCTGAAGGCGACGTTGAGCAAGCCCTGAACAAGGCTTGCCTCGTGCATCGCCTAACGCTCCGTGCAGGAAACGCAGGGGTCGATGCTGTTGGTAATCAGGGCCACATCCGCCACGGCGCAATCCCGCATCATCACACTCAGAGCCTCCCAGTTCATATAGGAAGGCACACGCCACTTGAGGCGTTCGGGCATATCGGTGCCGTTGGTACGGATGTAGTAGAAGACCTCGCCGCGCGGGGCTTCGCTGCGCGCGCAGGCTTCGGCCACATGAATCTGACGCATGGGGGCGGTAACCGGGCCGTCGGGCATGCGCGTGCAGCACTGCTCGATAATCCCGAACGACTCCATGACTTCGTCCAGACGCACCATGGTACGCGAATGGATGCAGCAACCGTCGTACACCGGCACGTTGAAATCCATGTCCATGTAGGCGGCATAGGGGGAATCCTTGCGCACGTCATGCGCGATGCCCGAACCGCGTGCCACAGGGCCGACCACGCCGAGCCGCACGGCATCGTCATGCGGCAGCAGACCGATGCCCTTGGTGCGCCCCAGCACCATGCTGTTGGTGGCGTAGATGTCGCGGATTTCCGCCACGGCGGGGCGCATCTTTTCCACCTGCTGCCGGATGTAGGTCAGCAGCTCCGGCGACACGTCGCACTTGACGCCGCCGATGCAGTTGGAAGCCAGATTCATACGGTTGCCGTAAACGGTTTCCTTGACGTCCTGCATCATCTCGCGGACTTCCATGACATGCATGAACAGAGATTTGAAACCGATTACGTGCGCCTGAATGGCCGTGTTGAACAAATGCGAGGCCACGCGCTTGATTTCTTCCGCCAGCACGCGCAGATAGCGGGCGCGCACGGGAATCTCAATGCCCAGCACGTTTTCCACGGCCATGCTGTAGGTAAAGGAATGGCTGTTGGAGCAGAGCGAGCAGACGCGCTCCGTCAGCGTCGTGTTCTGAATCAGATTGCGCTGGGTGGCCATGGCTTCCATACCGCGGTGCACATGACCTGAGGTCAGGCTCACATGACGGATGGTTTCGCCGTCCACGTCAAGATGAAAATAGACAGGTTCCTCAAGAGCCACATGGACGGGCCCCAGAGGCATGCTGAAAGTCTGCGCGCTCATGCTTTGTCTCCCTTGCCGGCGAGAATGCGTTCCCACAAGTCCGTCGTGCAGGCGCCGTTCATCATGACGGACAGCGGCACGGCCTGATTCAGAATGCCCGCATCCAGCTTTTCGTCGAGGAAGAGGCGGCGCGGATTGGGATGCTGCTCAACACTGATCTTGAACAGTTCCATCATTTCACGTTCATGCCAGTCGGCATTGTCGAAAACGGGCGTAATGCTGGGCACCGCGGGCCGCTTGGGGTCCAGCACGGCCGTCAGATTGTAGACGACCCCGCCCAGCTCGAAATGATAGCAGACCTCGGGCTGCATCTCGCCCATATGGCGCACATTGTAGGGGGAAATCATGCACAGACGGGCCCCCTTGTCCTTGAGCAGATGCGCGGCGGGCACCAGCGCGCCGGGTTCCACCAGCCGATACCAGTGATAGGCGTTGCCGAAGGCATCCACGCTGTGATGCTCCGCCGCCACTTGCGCGGGCTCCGGTTTGGAGGCGTCCCCCAGCTTTACGCCGGGCGCGGCGCACAGGGCCGAAAGACCGTTCATCAGCTCGGCATCGCCGTGCAGAATATGCTGTTCTTCCATAAAAAACCTCATTTTCTCCCGGGCTAGGCCGTCGGCGCGGCCGAAGCGGGAGTCGCGGCGTCATCGTTGGCCGAAGCGCTCTTGCCGGGGGCTCCCGGCAGCTTGCAGGAGTTGCGCTTGGCATCCTCAATCTGCCGGCACTTGGGGCACAGGGTGCGCAGCAGCTTGGGATCGAGCGAATCATCGTTGGCGTACAGGGCCCTGACCCGCTCCAGCGGCAGGGGACGCATCAGCGACCCGCAATGGCTGCACGGTTCATACCGGATGATCTGCTGCTCGACCTTATCGTATTTTTCTTCCGCCGCATGGGCGGAATGCCAGTTATTGTCGATGGTAATGGCCCCCATAGGGCAGTAGTGACGGCAGGAAGCGCACAGACAGCAGGCATTCTGCCAGACGGTGATTTTGAAGCCCGTACCGTCTTCCAGCTGGCGGATATCAATGGCCCCCGCCGTGCAGGAATGGCGGCAGACACCGCAGCCCATGCACAGATTGGGATTGATATGCACCTTGCCGCGCAGACGCTGCGGCGTGAAGGTTTCGCCCAGCGGGAAGGGGTCCGTGGACGGCCCCTGCATGAGATTGCGGACCAGAACCTTAAGGAATCCCGCCATGACTATCCCTCCAGACCCAGTTTTTTCAGCCAGATGGAGCGGGCCAGCACCACGCCTTCCAGAATGGCCTGCGGACGCGGCGGACAACCGGGCACGTTCACGTCCACGGGAATATAGCGATCAATGGGGCCCTCGATGGAATAGCCCTCGCGGAACACCCCGCCGGAAATGGGGCAGATGCCCACGGCAACCGTCACTTTCGGTTCGGGAATTTCATTCCAGACAGTCAGCACACGATCCCGCACGCGGGCCGTCAGCGGCCCGGTAATCAGCACGATGTCGGCATGACGCGGGCTGCCGCAGTATTTGCAGCCGAGGCGCTCCACGTCATAGCGGGGAATGCAGGCGGTCGTGGCCAGTTCCACGTCGCAGCCGTTGCAGGAGCCCGCATTGATGCGGAACAGCCACGGCGAACGCACCGACATTTTCTTGAGCCATGTATCCATGCTCACGGGAAGACCTCCTTACATCGCCCAGACCAGCACAAGGCTGATCAGCGCCAGAACCGTGGGAACCGTCACATAAAAACGAAAGGCCTGCTCAATGCGGAAACGCGCCGTCGCGGACTTCACAAACGTCACCGCAAGCAGCATCAGCAGCAGACACTTGAGGCAGAACCACACCAGATTGAACAACCAGAAATCCCCGATGGTGCCGGGGAAGAACAGGGCAACGCCAAGTCCCAGCACGACAAAGCTCTTGAGCGCCGTGCCGATCTGGAACAGGGCCAGCAGGGGGCCGCCGTATTCCAGCAGGGGACCTTCGATGATTTCCGTCTCCGCCTCGGGAATATCAAAGGGAGCCACGCCCAGCGTGCCGGGCAGGAACATAAGATAGGCCACAAAAGCTGGAATCATGACGGGATTAAAGCCGATGGAGCCGTTCTCCAGCTGCCAGCCCACCACGTTGAGAAGCGAAAATTCCGCTCCCGTGCCCAGGGACTTGCCCACCAGCATGGCCACGGCCAGCAGCACCATGAGCAGCGGCGTCTCATAGGCCAGCATCATGAGCATTTCACGCGAAAAACCCACGGCGCCGAAGGGAGAACTGGAAGCCGAGCCGCCCAGCATCATGGCAATGGCCGGAATGGGCAGCAGGTAGAACAGCACGAGCAGGTCGCCCATGTTGAACAGCCCCTGAAACACGCCGGGCACGGGAATGAAGGCCGCGCAGACGGCCATGCCGGTAAAGCCCACCACCGGAGCCAGCAGGAAGGCGCTCTTGCAGGCAGTCCGGGGAATGAGCGTTTCCTTGGTCAGGAGTTTTGCCACATCCAGCCAGGGCTGCACCAGCGGCGGCCCCAC
>CAMBWG010000264.1 GCA_945871415.1 uncultured Desulfovibrio sp. | reverse complement strand
CTTTTTTGAGCAAGCCCTCTGTTAACTTTCTGAGTACAATCTGCCGGGAACCCCTCTCGCGCGAGCAGAGGGGTTCCCCTTCCCCCCAACAAACCGCACCTTCCCCCCGGATATCCCACAAAAAGGGAAATCCGCGGCGGCTTGACAAGCCTCGGGCGGCGTGCCTAAGTAGCGGAACCGTATTCCTTTGCCTCGCGCGTCGCCTCCCTTTTTTTCTGAATCCTACCGAACCAAGGAACTGCTGATGCATCGACGCACCGTCCTCATGGGGCTTGCCGCTTCGGCCGTGACATTCTGCCTGCCGACGGTGTATGCCCGTACTGCGACACTCAATCTGCTGGCGACCACCTATCCCGTCTATCAGCTTGTCCGTAACATTGTGCAGGGTGTGGACGGCGTAAAGGTCAATCTGCTGATTCCGGCGGGCACCGGCTGCCCGCATGACTATGCTCCCAGTCCGGCGGACATGCAGAAACTGACGCGCGCCTCGGCGGTCATTCTCAATGGTCTGGGCATGGAAGCCATGCTGGTGGAGAACATCCGCCGTCTGAATCTGCCCATGATTCTGGCTTCTGTCGATGTCGCCACTCTGCCTTCGCTCATGAAGGACCCGCACGACGAGGCGGATCACGGCCACACCCACGCTCTGAATCCGCACATTTTTGCAGCGCCCAGCCGGGCGGCCCAGATGACGCGCTCCATTGCCGTACAGCTGGGCAAACTCGTGCCCCGCCACGCGGCCGCCTTTGCCGCCAATGCCTCCGCCTACGCCGATCGTCTCGACGGGCTTGCGGCCCGGCTGAAAAATGCCGGAGCCCCCTTTGCCGCGGGCGTTGTCCTGTATCATGATGCGCTGGCCTATCTGGCCGATGATGCCGGTATTCCCATTGTCGATATTGTGCAGGAAAACGAGGAGCAGGCCCCCACGGCGGCGCGGCTCATGGCCGTTGTGCAGGAAATATCCCGGCACAAACCGGCCCTGCTGATAGGCGAACGCCAGTTCCCCGCCGACGCCATGCTGATGCTGTCTCAGGAAAGCGGCGTGCCTCTGCTCTTTCTGGATTCAGGCGCTTCCGGCGATAAAGACGCGCCCCTCTCCGCCTACGAAGATTGCATGAACGCCAATATCCGTGCGCTGGAGGCCGCCGGTGCCCGACGCTAGCCCCGCCATCCGGGTTCGTAATCTGACGGTGCGGCGCGGCGCGCATATTGCCCTGCACGGCATTGACGCCGCCGTGCCCCGAGGCAGCAGCACCGTGCTTGTCGGGCCCAACGGTGCGGGCAAGACCACCTTTCTGCTCTGCCTTGCCGGAGAACTCTCCTGGAGCGGAAACATAGAAATTCTGCCCGTGGACGGCCGCGCTCCCAGAATTTCCTTTGTGCCCCAGTACGTGACGCCCGCCGCGCACATGCCGCTGACGGTCATGGAATTTCTCTCGCTCGACGGTAATCCCCGCCCCCTCTGGCTCGGTCTTGGCAGCGCGGCCCGCCGCCGCGCCGCCCGGGCGCTTGAGCTGGTGCATGCCGAAAAACTGCTGCACAGCCCCATGTGCGGCCTCTCCGGCGGCGAATCCCGCCGCGTGCTGCTGGCCGCCGCGCTCATGCGCGATCCCGATCTGCTCTTTCTCGACGAACCCGCCGCCGGTGTGGACATGCGCGGCGAGCAGGAATTCTGGCAGCTTCTGGACAAAGCGCGGCAGGAGCGCGGCTTTACGCAGGTTATGGTCACGCATAATCTGCCGCTGGCGGCTCACTACGCGACCCACGTCATCGCGCTTAACCAGACGCTCATTGCCGAGGGCGCGCCGCACACCGTTCTGACCACAAGCACCATGCTGCGCCTCTTCGGCGTTCCCATCCACCTTTACCCGGATCAATGCGCCCATCTCGAACAGGTCTGCGCCAAATGCGGCGCACAATGCGGCCTTGCTTCCGGAGCGGGGCCCTTCTCGCCCCTGCCCGCGCCTCCCGAAGGTCCCGCGCTACGCTCCTGAACCGCCATGCCCGATTCATCCTCTCTTCTTGCGCCGGTGCTCGCTCTGTGCGGCGCCATTCCGCTTGACTGCCTGCAGCTGCGCTTCATGCAGCAGGCGCTGCTCGGCCTGCTCCTGCTCTGCCCCATGACTGCCGCCCTCGGCGTGCAGGTGGTGCATTTTCGCATGGCGTTCTTTTCCGATGCCATCGGGCATTCGGCCTTTGCCGGAGCGGCTCTCGGTCTTATGCTGGCCCTTGATCCTCTGCTGGCCATGCCCGTTTTCGGCGTTCTGGTAGGGCTGGCCGTCATGGCCGTGCAGCGCCGTTCGGCGCTCTCCTCAGATACGGCCATCGGTATTGTCTTTTCCGCCGTGGTTGCCTTCGGTCTGGCTGTGGTCAGCCGCGCCCCCGGCATGGCGCGCACAGTCCAGCAATTTCTCTACGGCGATATTCTCACCATCAGCCCCAACGAACTTCTTGTTCTGGCCCTGCTCGGCATCGCCGCCCTGCTTTTCCAGATTACGGGCTACAACCGGCTGCTGCTCATAGCCCTCAATCCCATCATGGCCCGCGCCTCCGGCATCCGTGTCGCCCTCTGGCAATACCTCTTTGCCGCGCTCACGGCGCTGGTCGTCATGTTTGCCGTGCGTGCCGTCGGCGTGCTGCTGGTAACAGCGCTGCTCATCGTCCCGGCTGCCGCCGCCCGCCATTTCGCCCGCACCGCGGGCGGCATGTTCTGGTGGGCGCAGGGCATCAGCGTCACCTCCGGCGTCACCGGTCTGCTCCTGTCGGCGCAGCCCTGGCTGGCTACGGCCAGCGGCGCGACCATCATCCTTGTCTCATGCCTCTGGTTTGCACTTGGCGCGCTCCTGCGTCATGATGCCGTGGAATAGCGCTTTTCCCGCGAAACGACAGGCCGTATGGTTTGAAACGCACGGCGTTTCAAACTAAAAATGCTCTCAGCACCGAGGAAACAAGCATGGAACATACCGTCATTGTCACCGGCGGCGCGGGCTTCATCGGCTCCGCAGTCGTGCACCTTCTGCTCTCCGCCACCAACTGGCGCATCGTCAACATCGACAAGCTGACCTATTCCGGCAACCTCGCCTCGCTGGCCGATGTGGAGAACCATCCCCGCTACCATTTCATTCAGGCGGATGTTGCGGACGCCGCCGCCATGCGCGCGGCTTTTGAAGTCTTCCAGCCGACCTGCGTCATGCACCTTGCCGCCGAAAGCCATGTGGATCGCTCCATTGACGACCCGGCGGCCTTCATGCAAAGCAACATCATAGGCACGTATACCCTGCTGGAGGAAGCCCGGCGACACTGGAAAGCCCTGGGCCAAAGCGATCCCGACAAGGCCGCGCTCTTCCGTTTCCACCACATTTCCACGGACGAAGTCTTTGGCGACCTTGCCGACAGCGGCGGTCTGTTCACGGAACAGACGCCCTATGCGCCGAGCTCTCCCTACTCGGCCAGCAAGGCCTCCTCGGATCACCTTGTCCGGGCCTGGCACCGCACCTACGGCCTCCCCGTCCTCATCACCAACTGTTCCAACAACTACGGGCCCCGTCAGTTCCCGGAAAAGCTCATCCCGCTGATGATTCTCAATGCTCTTGCCGGACGCTCCCTGCCCGTCTACGGCGACGGCAGACAAATCCGCGACTGGCTCCATGTGGAAGATCACGCCCGCGCACTCCTGCAGGTACTCGCCTGCGGGCAGGTCGGCGAAACCTACAATATCGGCGGCCATAACGAAAAACGCAATATCGACGTCGTGCGGGCCGTCTGCGCCGCCCTCGAAAAGGCCGCGCCCCGGAAGCCCGCGGGCGTGGAGCACTACGAGGACCTGATAACCTTCGTTCGCGATCGCCCCGGCCACGACAGCCGCTATGCCATCGACGCCTCTAAAATAGCCCGCACCCTTGGCTGGCGGCCCCTCGAAACCTTCGAAACCGGCCTTGAAAAAACCGTCCGCTGGTATCTCGAAAACCAGCCGTGGTGGCAGGCCATCCTCGACGGCTCCTACCGCTGCGACCGCCTCGGTACCAATGTGTAAAAAGTATTGAGGGGGAGAGGGAACCCCTTTTGGAAAAGGGGTTCCCTCTCCCCCTCAGACT
>CAMBWG010000263.1 GCA_945871415.1 uncultured Desulfovibrio sp. | reverse complement strand
ATCCAGTGATGCCTGACGCGTCCGTGGAGGGTCTGGCCGAGGAAGGGGGTATTGGCGCTCTTGGAATACAGGGTTTCCCGGCTGACGACCCAGTCCTCGGCGGGATCGAAGAGGAAGAAGTCGGCGGGATCGCCCGGTTCAAAGTTATTGAACGGCAGGTTGAAGATACGGGCCGGCGCGGCACCCCAGAGGCGGTGCATGTCGGCTTCGTCAATGACGTTCTCGCGCACGAGTCCCCAGGTAAGGGAGACGGCAAGGTCCAGCCCGGTAAAGCCGCAGGGGGCGGCGTCAAGGGTCTGTTCCTTTTCATGCAGGGCGTGGGGCGCATGATCGGTGCTGAGAATGTCTATGGTGCCGTCCTTGAGGGCGCGACGCAGCGCCTCGCGGTCCGCGGGGGTACGCAGAGGCGGGCTGACCTTGGCGGCGGTATTGTAGCCGCGCAGGGCGGTGTCATCGAGCCAGAGGTAATGGGGGCAGGTTTCGGCCGTCACCTGCACGCCGCGGGCCTTGCCCCAGCGCAGCACGTCCACGGCCAGAGCGCAGGACACATGGGCGATATGCACGGGCAGGCCGAGATATTCGGCAAGCATGATATCGCGGGCCACCTGCATGGCCTCGCCCACGGGGGGCTGTCCCTTGACGCCGAGCTCGCCGCTGACGACGCCTTCGTTCATGACCCAGCCCGGGGCAAGGGTGGCGTCTTCGCAATGGTCAATAAAGATGAATCCGAGATCGGCGGCGTATTCCATGACGCGCCGCAGCAGCTCCGTACCGGGCATGGGGCGGCCGTCATTGGACACGGCCACGCAGCCGGCCTCGCGCAGTTCGCCCAGCGGGGCCATTTCCTCGCCCTTGAGGCCGACGGTGGCGGCGGCAATGGGGCACAGGCGGGGCCCGTGGGGATGCGTGTCGCGGGCCTTGTCGAGCATGGCGCGGGTGATGCTCGCGTTATCGTTGACGGGGCGGGTATTGGCCATGCACATGACCGAGCCGAAACCGCCGCGCGCGGCGGCCTCAAGACCGCTGCCGATATCTTCCTTGTATTCAAAACCGGGCTCGCGCAGATGCACATGGGCATCCGTGAAGCTGGGCATGAGCAGCAGCCCGGCGGCGTCCACAACTTCGCAGTCGGCGGGCATGGCATGATGCCCGGCGGGCGTCATGGTGACGATGCGCCCGTCGCGCACGAGCACATCCACGGGGGCGTCGAGGTGACGGGCATTTTTCAGACAGAACGTCATGCGGAAAGACCTCCATCGTTGCGGGTGGCGAGCAGATAGAGCACGGCCATGCGGGTGGAAACCCCGGAGGCCACCTGATTGAGGACGAGACTGTGGGGGCCGTCGGCCACGTCGTCGGAAATTTCCAGACCGCGGTTGAGCGGGCCGGGATGCAGCACCCCCACTTCGGGACGCGCCAGCGACAGATGGCGGGGCGTGAGGCAGTAGCGGCGGGAATACTCCGACAAATCGGGAAGCAGCCCGGCCTGCTGACGCTCCAGTTGCAGACGCAGGGCCATAACGGCATCCACGTCACGTACGGCGGCGTTCAAATCGTCGTAGACATCGGCCTGCCAGTGTTCCACGCCCGCGGGGAGGAGCGTGCGCGGCGCGCACAGACGCACGTGCACGCCCAGCATATTGAGCAGATGGACATTGGAGCGGGCCACGCGGCTGTGAGCAATATCCCCGAGAATGAGCAGGGTCTTGCCCTCGAACTGATTGTTCCAGGCCTGCCGCAGGGTGAAGGCGTCCAGCAGGGCCTGCGTGGGGTGGGCATGCCAGCCGTCGCCGGCATTGACGACGCCGCAGGAAAGACGCTCGGCGAGGAACTCGGCCGCGCCGCTGGAAGGATGACGGATGACGATGACATCCGGGCCCATGGCCTGAAGGGTCAGGCCCGTGTCCTTGAGGCTTTCGCCCTTATTGAGGCTGGAGCCGCTCTTGGCCAGCGAATAGGTGTCAGCGGAAAGACGCTTGCCCGCCACGTCGAAGGAGGTTTTTGTCCGGGTGCTGTTTTCCACAAAGAAAAGCACGACGGTTTTGCCCTTGAGCGTCGGCACCTTCTTGACCGGGCGCAGATTGATTTCCTGAAAACCGGCGGCGATGTCGAGCAGGTGCTGCACATCCGGGAGACTGAGCTGGGTGACGTCCAGCAGATCCTTGTGCTTCCAGTGGTAGCGATTGTCATTGGTCATGTGGGGTTCCCTTCGGCTAAAAGAGAGGAGGCATGCGGATTTTCGGCGAAAAAAATCCCCGCGTCACAGCGGGGAAAACAGAGCGCCCCGACGCCGCGGGGGCATCGGACAGACGAAAGCGCGAACGCGTCCGCGGCAGGATGATATGCCATTGCCTTGCATGGCGATAAGACTAGACGCCCGGCCCCGCTTTGTAAAGAGTCAATATCTACCGTGCGGAACAGACGGGAATCCGCTTGACGAGGCCGCGCATTGCGCCCTAGAGCATATTCGTTGCACACGCAATTGTTGCCGCCGCGACGGCGGCGTTCGCGGACGGGGACGCCCGGGATACGGGCGATGCCGCGACGGGGCGTCAGGAAAAGACGCTGTTCCATCAGGAGCGTTTCAAACTGAAAATGCTCAAGGAGGCTTCATGCTGGTTTCCATTCTGGTCTATCTGTGTTGCGGCGCTGTGGCGGGCGTTCTTGCCGGTCTGCTCGGCGTGGGCGGGGGGATTGTCATTGTTCCCATGCTGGTTTCAGTCTTTCCCACGCAGGGCATCCCGCCGGAATACGTGCAGCAGCTGGCTCTGGGCACATCGCTGGCCAGCATCATGATCACCTCCGTTTCCAGCGCCCGCGCCCATAACAAGCGCGGAGCCGTGCACTGGGACATCTTCCGGCGCATGACGCCGGGCATCCTGCTCGGCACGTTCTTCGGCGGACTGGTGGCAAGCCATATGCCCACGCTCTTCCTCAAGGTCTTTTTCATCTGCTTTCTGGCCTTTGTGGCCGTGCAGATGCTCTCCAGCTACCGCCCCCCGGCCACGCGCGAAATGCCCGGCGCGCTCGGCACGGCCGGCGCGGGCGGCGTTATCGGCCTGATTTCCAGCTTTGTGGGCATCGGCGGCGGCACGCTTTCCGTGCCGTTCATGAGCTACTGCAACGTGCCGCTCCATCATGCCGTGGGCACGTCGGCGGCCCTGGGCTTTCCCATTGCCGTTGCCGGCACGCTCAGCTACATCATCGGCGGCTGGCAGCAGCCCGATCTGCCCGCGGGCTGCTTCGGCTTTGTGCATCTGCTTGCTCTGGTCGGCATTGCCGTTGCCAGCTTCTGCACGGCTCCGCTGGGCGCGAAGCTCTCGCACGCCCTGCCCACCTCAAAGCTCAAGAAGGCCTTCGCCGTCTTTCTGATCATTGTGGACATCCGCATGATCGCGGCCCTGCTGTGATGCGGCGCGCCGCCGCTCCGCTTTCCGCGCCCCCTTCCGGTCCCGCCGCAAGGGGGCGTCGCCGTTCCTGGCGGAGCGCATGCGCGTTGCCACCAGAGCGTTTCAAACTGAAAATGCTCTATTCGTACAACCCTCTTCAAGCCGGACAGGCCCCTGAATATCTTGTGAAGAAAAATTCTTGGCGTTTCGGCCCGGATCCGTCTTCCCTCCGGGCAGGAAACAGGATAGAGCGTTTGGCCTTTGAAAAAGGCGGAACACGAGGCGGCGGCACAGCGCCGCAAACACACATTTCCCGCGCCTTTCCCCGGCCAGCACCCGGGAAATGCCGCGCAAAGGATAATCATTCATGCTGCAAAAAACCTATAATGCCAAACGCGCCGAGGCCGTCTGGTGGAATCTGCTGCTCCTGACCACGGGGGCCTTTCTGGTCACGGTCTGCGTCAAAAGCGTGGCGTCCAGCCATGACATGCTCATGGGCGGTATTCTGGGCGTCTCGCTGCTGACCTGGCACGTGACGCAGATGCTGGAGCCGCTGATCTGGTACGTTATTATCTCCATTCCCATCTGGATCTGGGGCTGGTTCTACGTGGGACGGCGCTTTCTGCTCTACACGGCCTACGGAACGCTCGTCAGCATGGTGCTCGGCTTTTTCTGGCACTATCAGATCCCCGTTGAAAATGAGATCTAC
>CAMBWG010000262.1 GCA_945871415.1 uncultured Desulfovibrio sp. | reverse complement strand
CCTCGCGATTGAGCAGGGCCGCATTGTGACAGCCACCGGTAAGGTGAAAGATTTCCGAGCGGGCGTCCAGCGTCCGGGCGGCTTCCATGATGCGCCGGGCTTCCCATGAAGGCGTCGCGGGTCGGGGAAGTTGAGGAAGGGCGCGATCCTGAAGCGGAACGCTCCAGCCCAGCGCCGAGGTCAGCGTCAGCGGCGCTGCGTCCGGAGAGGCGGTCAGATGCACGCGGGCCTCGCAGATGGCGTCGGTCTGCGACACAATGTCCAGCGCTGCAATATCCCGCACGCCGTTGATGACGCCGCAGGAAAAGAGAAAGCCGGTTACCAGCTCCGGCATGTGCTCGCCGGAACAGGCCATGCGCACAAAGGGGGTGCCGCCGATGCAGATGGTCAGCGTGGTTTCCGCGCAGGTTGCAAAACTGCGCTGCTGCCGTTGCGCGCCGTCGTAATGCTCCACAGTATACTGACGCACAAGGCGGGAGGCGGCATCATTCATTGTCATCATCCTGTTGCGGCGGAGACTGCCGGGAAAATTCGATGAGTTCCACGGGGGCGCCGTTGTGTTCGATCATGGCAACGCGTACGCCTTCGGAAGGCTGTACGGGCGGCGTCAGAATAACAAAATCGCGCAGGCGCAGTTCCCGCTCAAGGTCGCGCACTTCAAAGGCCACATGAGGAACGCGCTGTACCAGCGGGTGTACGGGGCTGCCCTGTTCAAAACGCATCCATTCGATGCCGAAGGGGCTTGTGGAGAATCCGGACACGTACATGCCGAGATGGGGAATATGGATTTCCCCGGGCATGATTGCCGTGGTCGGGATGCCTGTATGGTGATATTTCCAGTGCCAGCGGGCGATGCATTCGGCCGCCTCATGATCGAGCCTGACGGAGAGCTTCATGGCATGCCGTGTCCCGAAAGGGGGCGCTTCCTGCCGGAGGCCCCCTTTCGGGCTGTTTTTATTATACCGTTTTCCACTGCTTGCCGGACTGAGCGGCAAGCACGTTAATCAGATCCTGCGTTCCGTTCCTGCCGTGGCCCTGCGCAATGGCCATGCGGTAGACTTCCTCGGCGCGTTCCGTACCGGGAAGGACAAGACCCATGCGGCGGCATTCCTCAAGACAAAGGCCAAGATCCTTGACAAAATGTTCAATGAAGAAGCCGGGCGCATAGTCTCCCCTGAGGACACGGCGGCCGAGCGTATTCATGGCCGTGCTGCCCGCGGCCCCGACAGCCACCAGCTCCAGCCAGGCGGTTTTGTCCAGCCCGGCTTCCTGCGCAAAAAGCAGCGATTCGCACATGCTGAACATGACGCCCGCGATGGCGATTTGATTGGCCAGTTTGCCCTGCTGTCCGGTTCCCGCGCCGCCGCAGTGCAGAATCTTCTGACCCATGCACTCAAGGCAGGGCCGGATGCGCTGGAAGGCGGCGTCCTCGCCGCCGACGAAGATGGAGAGGGTCGCATTCTGTGCGCCGATGTCGCCGCCGGTAACAGGGGCGTCGATGGCCGTGCAGCCCGCAGCCGCGGCGGTTTCGGCAATGCGCCGCGCCAGAGACGGGCTGGACGTGGTCATGTCGCAGAGGATGCCCCCCTTTGTCAGACCGTGCAGCGCGCCGTTTTCGCCGATGGTGACGGCCTCCACGTCGGCGGGATAGCCCACGATACTGAAAACAATGTCGGACTGCTCGGCAACGGCGCGGGGCGTGTCGGCCCAGCGCGCGCCCTTGTCCAGCAGCGCGGCGGCCTTGCTTTTCGTCCTGTTATAGACAGTCAGGGGATAGCCTGCCTTTTGCAGATGCGAAGCCATGGAATGCCCCATGACGCCTGTACCGATCCAGCCGATGCGAAGGGATGTGTTCATTGTAGCAAGCTCCTGTAGCTAGCGTGCGGATAACAGCCTGTAGACTTACCCATTCTTCGGGCTTTTGCAATGCCGGGCGCATTTTCGCCGTTTGCGGGCGGCCCGCCTCAGGGCCGATCCAGAGCATTTTCAGTTTGAAACGCCGTGCGCTGCAAATCATACGGCCTGTCGTTTAGCGGAAAAAGTGTAGTTTTTCCGTTTTGTTCTGACCAGACGGCGCTGTGCCGCCGCCTCGCGTTTTCACCTTTTTCAAAAGAGAAACGCTCTATTGAAAACGGCGTTCCAGCAGCTGAGACTGGACGGCGGCACGCGCCAGCGGCGTGCCCTTGCGCCAGCGTCCGGCGTGTTCGCGGAAGATCGTCAGGTTGCGGCGCATGTTTTCGTTGAAGGGGTCTTGTCCGGCAAAGTCTTTTTCCAGCTGCGCCAGCGCGTCCGTAAAGGTGGCGTCGTCCAGCGTGCAGGTTTCGGCAACCTTGCTGATGTAGAAGGTCAGGGATTTGTCGAGGCTGATCTTGAACTGCTCAAGGCCGCGATCCGCCAGCGCAATAATTTCCAGCAGCCGGGTCTTGTTGTCTCCCTGTGTTTTCTGGGCGTCGGCGGCCATGTTGCCGCGCTGATTTTCCAGCGCCTTCTGACGGCTGGCATAGTTGCGGATGGTTTCAATCATGTAGACGCCTGTGCGCAACAGAGATTCCGCCTCAAGCTGCTTTTGCCGGGCTACGATGATGTTGTTTTCCTTCAGGGTGGCGCGGAGCTGCTGCAGATTGGCCTTGACGGCATCATTGGGAGCCAGCGCCAGCAGACGATCCAGTTCTTCAAGAGGATTACGGGCTGCGGTCAGGGGAGATGCGGGCTTTTCCCCGGCAGATTGCCAGGCTGCGGTCAGTTCTTCGGGGCGGTTGCCGCCGGGGGTGTTGATGCCGGTCAGCACGGGACGAAAGCCCAGATCCTGCGCCGAGGCCGGACCATCGACCAGAAAGAAGGGAGTTTCTTCCCTGCGTCCGGGCATGACGGCGGCGGCGTCGGAAAGATAGGAACCGCCCTTGCGTACGATGCCGCCCGCCGAACCGTGCAGGCGGCCCCCGATGGAAAAGCGAAACATGTCCATGCACATTTCCGCCGCATTGCCCGCGGTATCATAAAGGCCCAGCGGATTGGGCTTGCGGGAACCGATGCGGGCGGTATTTTCCACAAAGGCCCCGCCCTGCCGGAATACGGCGTAATCGTTCAGCGTGCAGGATTCGGCAAAGGGGAAGAAATCTTCCTGCAGGAGCTGCTGGCTGCCGATATTCTGGCCGCCCCGGGCGGCGTATTCCCATTCCGTTTCCGTAGGCAGACGCAGAAAGCCGACATTGCGCGTGTCATGGGCAAAGCGGGGCAGCGCGTCGGGGGCGTTCTTCAGGAGCCATTGCGTATAGCGACGGGTAAAGTCCACGGCTTCATACCATGAGATGCCGGTCTGAGGGCGGGCGTCATCGGCTGTGATGGCCGCGGCGGAAAAATCGGCTTCCATGACGGCCCGCCATTGTCCCCGGCTTACTTCGTACTTGGCGATAAGATAGAAAAAGCAGTTGCTGCCGTCTTTAGGCGCGGCGGTGCGCCAGCTTTCAGGCAGATCGGCGAGCGTGAAGGGGGCGGACAGAGCAGCGGAAAAACGGCGGTCATAGTAGGCGCGTCCGGGGTTGGCGATGTCGTCGCGGCCGGGACGCAGCGGCATGTCCCAGAGAAGGCCCCGGGCGGGCACGGCCGCCAGCCGGAAGGCCATTTTCAGCCCGCCGGGCATGGGGAGCAGAATATCTCCGGTGTCAGGATGCGGATTATACAGATCTCCGGCCTGTACGGCATCCTTGCGGGCCAGCGCCGCATGGGCGGGCCGGGCGTCCGTCATGGGGAAGAGCAGGAGAAACAGCAGAAACGTCAGGGCGAGTTTTTTCGCCGCATGCCCGAATCCGGGCAGGAGCGGGCGCAGCGTGCGGATAGACAGGAGTTTCATGGAAGTGCGGTTGTTCATGAGTATGGACGGGCTTTTGCCGGACGCACATTTTGCCGCGTCCGGGGGCTGTTATGTGTTCCCGGTCTGATGTCAGGAGCGGGGGCAGACGTTGGGATGCCTGCTGAGAAATACAAATGGTATTTTCTCCAGGATCTGTTAACACTAATTTTCTATTTATTTCAAATAAATAGAAATGTCGGAAGCTCCTGTCCCTCTCTGAAAAAGCGCGCCGGGGAAGGGATGGGGGCTTGG
>CAMBWG010000261.1 GCA_945871415.1 uncultured Desulfovibrio sp. | reverse complement strand
GCATGGTCTTTTCGGCCAGCTTGCGCACTTCGTCGGCCACCACGGCAAAGCCGCGCCCGGCCTCGATGGCGGCGTTAAGGGCCAGCAGATTGGTCTGATCCGCAATGTCACGAATGATGAGCAGGACCGCGCCGATGGCGTCGGCCTGCTTGCCGAGGCGGCTCATGGATTCCATGAGACCCAGGGAGCGCTTCTGCACCTGCTGCATGTTGTGCACGGACTGCCGGATGGTCTGGGCGCTGTCGTCGGCCTTTTCCTGCATGTGGCGGGAGGCCTTGGCGGCGTCGTCGGCATTTCTGGCCACATCCAGCGCGCTGCTGTTGATCTGCTGCATGGCGGCGGCGGTGTCGTGCATGCGGTCGGAGTTGGTGCGGGTGCTCTGCTGCACGGAGGAAATGACGTTGGCAAGATGGACGGACACCTGGTCAAGCTGCGTCACCACGTCGCCAAGCTGACTGGCGGTCTGGAGACGCGCGCCGCGCGCGGCGCTGGCGGCCTCGTCGCGCAGACGCTGTTCCGCGCTGATGTCGCGGCTGATTTCCACATGGCCGATTTTCTGGCCGCGCCTGTTCTGGAGATAGCGGATACGCACGTGCATGGTGCGCCCGTCGGGCATGGCGTTGTGCAGCTCGTTGGTGCCGCGGCGCAGCTGTTCGATGCCGCAGCGCGGGGTGTTGCAGATATTGCAGCCCTTGGCGGAACAGTGCTTGCCGAGATATTCCTTGACGGGAATGCACATGGCATTGAGGGCCGCGGTATTGCAGAAGGTCCAGCGCATGTCCATGTCCGTAACGGAGATGGCGTCGGGGATGGAGTTGAGAATACTTTCATACCAGTAGGCCTGACGGGTGCGGGCCTGCTGCAATTCCTCCACGGCCCGTGCAAGGTCCCCGTCGGGAAGGGGCGGCAGCGTCTCCTTGTTTTCCGCCGCAGCCCGGGCAAAGGCGCGGACGGCGTCCGTGCGGCGTCCGTCCCGGTAGGCAAGGAAGAAGGCGGCGACGGCAAGAAGCGGCGCAAGGATCAATAGCAGGGACAGCCGGGAAGCGAACAGGCCGCAGCAGAAGGCGAGCAGCACAAGCAGGGCGCCAATGAGCGCGTTACGCAGAGAGGATTTCATCTACAGTTCCTTGGTTTGTCGGCGTTCTTGTGCCAGGGGTGGTTCGCAGGCGGAGCCCGCGCCAGGGGCCGAAAGCGTGAGGTTTCGCAGAGGGACGCGCAGTCTCGCGGCGCGTTCCGCCTGTGTTTCCCGCGTTCAGAAAGCGAGCCATAGCTTTCCCGCAGGGGCGGTCTTGTCTGGTATAACCGTTTTTTTATGTCATGTACGGCCGGCTTTTGCAAATGGTTCGCAAAAGGGGCGTCAGGTCCGGGAGCGCAGGAAGCGTTCGCAGTCCTCGCTTGTCATGGGGCGGCTGAATAAATAGCCCTGAGCCGCGTTGCAGCGCAGACTTTCCAGCCGGGCGCGCTGCCGCTCGTTCTCTACGCCCTTGGCTTCAATGAAGATGCTTGACTTGTGCGTAAGAGCAAAGACAAGCGACAGCATGTCTTCAAGGTTCGTGTTGCCGTCCACCATGCGGAGGATGCTGCTGTCCAGCTTGAGGGTGTTGAAATCCACCTGAGAGAGCAGGGCAAGGTTGGCATTTTCCAGAGCAAAGCCGTCGATGGCAATGGAAAATCCATACTTGTACAGACGCCGGACAGCGTCATACAGAATACCGTTATTGTCAAATTCCTTTTGAGGTACGGTTGCCGGAATATCTATTTCCAGAAAGTGCAGGGGGATGGAATAGCGCGAGCAGGATTGTTGCAGGACGCTGAACAAATCGGGGCGCAGCAGCGTGTAGCGGGAGAAATTGACGGCCGTGGGAACAACGGGAACGTCTCTGTCCATCCAGAGGCGCAGCTGGGCGCAGACGCGTTCAAAAACGGCAAAGTCCAGCAGGTGGGCGCGCCGGGTCTGTTCCAGTATGGGCAGAAAACTCTCCGGCATGACGATGCCTTTCATGCCGCGCATGCGCGCAAGGGCTTCGAGGGCCACGACCCGCCCGTCGGCGGGATCGTGCCGGGGCAGCCAGCACAGCTCGATACCGTTGCTTTCCAGATGCTGCTGGAATTCGTCCTGCGGACGGGCTGCCTGTTGCAGCAGAGGCATACGCAATTTCTGGGGCTTGCGGCCGTAATGGCGCTGCTTTTCTCTGTACATTTCGGCGTCGGCGGCGGCAACGACATCCGTGATATTCGCCGGGTCGCTGTGCCATGCGCCGCCCACAGAGGCGCTGTACTGCTTTCTGAAGGTAAAAATGCCCTTGAGATGAGCCAGCTTGTGCTGGAAGTCCCGTTTTTCGATGCCCTGCAGGATGACGACGTATTCATCGCCGCCGATGCGGTAGCATTTACCCTCGGGAAATGTCTGCTGCAGGGTGTGCGCCGCATCCATCAGCATGGCGTCGCCGGCGCTGTGACTCTGTTCGTCGTTGACCTGCTTCAGCCCGTTGAGATCGACGTAAATCACGCCCAGCGGCATCATGTGGGGCGCTTTGATGTCGCGGATGAAGCCGTTGCGGTTGAGCAGCCCCGTCAGCAGATCGTAGTAGCCCGCCTGCCGGAGCTGCGCCAGGGTCCTGCCGCGCCAGATGGCGGTGGAGCAGAAATTACTGATGGTGGTCAGCAGGGCCAGCGCATCGTTGACGCGCTCCACGGGGAAGTTGTCCGTGCCTATCAGGCCGATGAGGCGGTTGCCGATGGTCAGGGGCGCCAGCACCAGCGAGCGGATGGCGTAGCGGTTCAGAAAGTCGTAGGCCTCGGGCTGTTCCTGTTGCAGCAGGCTGCTGTCGGTAACATGGATGGTTTCCCGCTGTTCCAGACGGGCAATCCACTGACGGATGGTATCAATGCCGATGTTCTGAAGCCTGCTGGCGGGAGAGGTTGCATGGCGGGAGCGCCATTCGTGCGTGCAGACGAGCGCATCGTCGCGCAGCTCGAAAACGCAGCTTCGTTCCGCCCGGAGGTAGCGTCCCGTCATGCGCAGCACCGAAGCCAGCCCCGCATCCAGCTCTTCGCTTTCGTACAGTTCGCGGGCCGTGCGCGTGATGAGATTCTTGCGGCGCAGATCCCTTTCCAGCTGCTGCTGCAGCAGGGCGTGTTCCGTGATATCCAGCACGATTTCCAGCCGGGCCGTGCGATCGCCCCAGGGAATGAGCTTGGTCCAGAGCGTAAAGCGGCGGCCGTCGGAGCCGTCCCGCTCGGATTGCAGATAATCGTCAAGCGAGAGCCGGCTGGTCTTGCAGAAGTCGCAGGGCGCGGTCTTGCCAAGGATCGCATAGCATTTGTTGCCCTTCCGGGCCTCATCCCACATCTTGCGCGCCGCCGCATTGGCGTAAAGCAGCTCGTGAGTTTGCGGATCTATGACGATAAGCTGTGCGGGAAGGGTCTCTACAATGGCCTCAAACATTCCAAATCTCCGTGGAAGCAGCATGAAAAGGCTGTTCCGCGTTCTGCCGCGCTGCCGGGTGCCGTGGGAAACGGGGATGCCGACGCCGCCGTTCTCCGGCAACAGGCAGGGCCGCTGTCAGGGGTGCAGCTCTTCCGGAAGAATGGCGATGCCGGCCATGCTCCCCGGGTAGAGGCGTCCCAGCGTGTCTCCAAGGCCCAGAGCGGCCACGCCGTTGATCGTGAGCATGCGAATCAGGGCTTCCGCGGGCAGGCCCCAGCGCTGTCGCAGGGCCACGGCCTCCTTGCGTACATCCAGATCCGTGCAGGAGCTGAGGCCGTCCGTGCCGAGGCACAGGAGCACGCCCGCGTGAGCCAGCATTTCCACCGGGGCCACACCCACGGCAAGATTGGCGTTGGAGCGGGGGCACAGGCAGACGGCCGTGCCGCTGTGCGCCAGCAGAGCCGCCTCCGCGGCGTCCACGTGGACGCAGTGCACGGCCAGCGTGCCCGTCCCCAGCAGGCCGAGCGAGCGCGCCCACGCAACGGGGCGCATGCGCGGGGCCTGCCAGCCGCGCGGCAGCACGGTTCCGGCGTACAGTTCCCACAGCGGCCCGTCTCCCAGCTCCAGCAGGCGCATTTCCTCTTCACTTTCGGCAAGATGCAGGGCAAAGGGCCTGTCCAGAGCCTT
>CAMBWG010000260.1 GCA_945871415.1 uncultured Desulfovibrio sp. | reverse complement strand
CCTTCTGGTGTTGAAAATGCTCAGAGAAAACCCTCTCAGCTAGTCAAGAGCCAAAACTTTTTTTGGCGCAAAAGGTGACAACCTGAAAAAAGAAACAATGCGGCATTGAAATTATCGTGAGTAAATTTCCATTCTCTTTTTGTTTCAGGAAATTGATAAGTTTTATTGTAGCTATATAACGGAATATGAAGCGGTGATTTTATTCCACACTGACTAGAGCAATCAGCAAGACAGTTCCATTCCTTATTGACATTTCTTTTTTCCCTGAAATAAAAATTCAGGGAGTTCTTTTTCATATTCTTAAACATATAAAGTAACATCATACATTCTACATTATACTTGGTAGCCCTTAATATAGAAAGACTATCCTCAATAGGTTCACAATCAAATATTCCTCTAATATAAAGATACCGACAATCAAAGACTTTTCTAAACCTTCTTATTGCATCTTTAAAAAAACCATAAAAATATTCAGCACATCCAGTATATTTCTTCCTCAAATAAGACACGGGACACCTACGTTCCTCTATATACACCAAATCATCAGCTCTATACACATAAAACCAACCTATACCAAAGTAGTCTAAAAAGTCTTTTATCACAGCAACAAAAATATCAAACTGTTCAATATACATTTCACGATCAATATGCAGACCTCTGCATATATCAATATCATCAAAAGCATATATATTTACAAAGCCATATTCATCTTCTATTTTACATATTACGTCAGAATCAAAAATTTGCGTCAAGATATCCAGCGCATTATTTTTATTTCTAACACTATCAGAAGAAGACGAATCAACTTCAAACTCAATGACAAAAGGGATTCGAGTAATATTTTTACCAGATCGTGTAAAGGCTGCGACAGATATATTCTTCCATCGGAAGCGAGAAAACTCTTCTCCACAAAACTCCCGCGTCAACCGGATGTTGCCCGAATAGTCCTGCAATCTCCAGAACCCGTTCTGTGTCCTGAGCATATGTCCTCCAATGACAAGACGCCGGCTACTTCTCCACGGGAAATTTTCACAACGCCCGGCCTTTGACCTTCCCCTGCCATCCCGGATACACTCGCTTACGACAAAAACAAAGTGGGGACAAAATGGGGACAAATCCGCCGGATACGAAAAAAGGACTCACGGTGTTACCCGTAAGTCCTTGTTTTCACTGGAGCCAGCTAAGAGACTTGAACTCTTGACCTGCTGATTACGAATCAGCTGCTCTACCAACTGAGCTAAGCTGGCGCAAGAGGGAAATTGCCAAAAACAGCCCCGGCTGTCAAGCAATTATTTCGATTTTTTTATGGTCAGCGGGATACAGTGCAGTTTGCGGCTCACTTCTTCCGTATGGCCCAGCGACCAGCTCACGGCGTCGGGGTCCCAGCCGAGTTTTTCGGCAATGGCCCGCACCACGCCGGCCACGTTCAGCACCGGGTGGCGCTGGAAGACCTGCGGCAGGCCGTAGGTCAGATTACAGACAAGGCACTTGCCCGGACGTTCATGCAGTTCAAAGGCCAGCTGCGCCGTATCGGACGTCAGCCCCCGACATGCCAGCCGGATATCGTATGCGCCTTCTTCCGCACCGCCGAACAGCGCGTCAAAAAAGTCTTCCGTGCGCTGCGCGGGAAACACTTCCGCCAGGAACTCCTTATCCAGAACCTGCTCCATCAGATATCCTCCATACGCCATGCGTCTTATAGTCTTCCACCCGTATAGGTTGCTTTGCCCGTTCTGGCAAGTCCGCCGCCGCTTCCGTACCGGCCGGGCCTTCCCCCCGGGGCGCTTGTCGGGTAAAAAACAGGGAGGGGACGGGCCGCAGCCCTGCCCCGGCTCGCCGGGACCGGCGCTTTGCAACCATAAGACAAGGATTCGTCATGCTCGTACGCCACTGGATGACCACGGACGTTCTTTCCGTCACGCCGGAAACCAGCCTTCTGAAATGCAAGAAAATCTTCCGGGAGCACCCCTTTTCCGCTCTGCCGGTGCTGGATGCGGAACAGCGCGTGGTCGGCCTGCTGACCGTGGAGGATCTGCGGGACTTCGCCCCCCGCAGCCATACGGGCTATGAGGCGCTGGAACAGCTCAACCTTCTTGCGGAAAATATCGCCGAAACCGTCATGCGGCCCGATCCGGCCACCGTCCCCCTGACCATGCCTCTTGAGGATGCCGCCATCTTCATGATCGACAGACACACCCCCTGTCTGCCCGTCGTTGATTCGGAAGCCCGCCTTGCGGGCATCATTACCGAATGGGACATCTTCCGGGCGCTGGTGCGCATCACCGGCGCGCGCGAGGGCGGCGTTCTCATGGCCTTCGTGCTGGAAAATCCCTACGAAACCGGCAGCCTGCGCGCCCTGCTGGCCCGGGTCAGAAAGCAGGGCGGCAATGTCCTCTCCGTGCTGGGCAGCGAAAAGGATCACAACTGCCGCCGGGTCAGCATCCGCTTCCGCGCCGCCGACCGCGAAACCGAAGACGCCATTATCCGCTCCTTTGCCGAGGACGAAAGCCTGCGCTACTGGTCCCGCGACGGCGAAACGCACAGCGTCCACGATACCACCGCCGACGGCGTGCTGGAAATCTAGAGCGTTTCAACTTTGAAAAAGGTGAAACGCGAGGCGGCGGCACAGCATCGCCCGGCTTAAAGTGAGCGGAAAAAACGCGCTTTTTCCGCGAAACGACAGGCCGTATGATTTGAAACGCTCAGTATTTCACACTGAAAATGTTCGGCCCCGCGCCCCTCTCCCCACCGCAAAAAACGCCCCGACGGACACAGCCGCCGGGGCGTTTTTGATTGTGGCCGCTCTTTATTGAACGGAAAACCGCGCTTTTTCTACTCCTCGAAAAAGGTCGGTTCCAGCTCGTATTCCATCGGGATGCCGTCATGCAGGGAGCCCGTCACCAGACAGCCCTGCGCCATCATCTTCTCGACGCGCCGGAACACGGCTTCGTCCCGCTCGTTGACGCGCACCGAACAGCGTATAACCATTTTAAGCACGCGGCTTTTGCCCTGCTCGTTGCGTCCCAGTTGCAGCTCCGCTGTTGCCCGGATATCCTCAAAATCCACATCGCGCGCCAGCAGCGCCGCCTCCAGCATGGAGCAGTAGCAGTACAGGGAGGCCCCGGCCAGCAGACGCTTGGCCGTGCCGGCCTGCTGCTCCTGCGGCACGCCCCTGTTGTCTATGACAATCCGCGGCAGCACGACGCCGCCGGTTTCGATGGTGTAGACCCCTTCCCCGCAGGAACAGGAAACCGTCAGCTTGTCGGACATGTTCTCCCCCTTGTTTCAATGCGGCCCGTCCGGCATGTGCGTGCCGGACGCATAACAACCTGTCAGCACTGCGCGCGGCAGCGGCGGGCCTCCTTGAGCCAGCGGCGGCAGACCTCCTGCCCGGCAGCGGCCGCCTGCGCTCCCAGAATACGGGCATCGTCGCGGATGACGCAGGGATCAATGGCCGCCCCGGCCAGTTCGCAGCAATGCCCCACCAGCCAGTCTTCCATGCGGGCCGCGTCCGCCTCCACATGAAATTGCAGCGCAAGCTGGCCAAAGCCCAGAGCAAAGGCCTGATGCGGCGTCAGCTCGCTGGACGCCAGCAGGCGCGCCCCCTCCGGCAAATCAAACGTATCGCCGTGCCAGTGCAGCACGGGAGCATCCAGCAGCGGAGCCAGCACGCCCTCCCTGCCTTCGGGCGTCAGCGCGACCGTCCCCCAGCCGATTTCCTTCCGCGCTCCGGCATAGACCCGGGCCCCCCGGGCCGCCGCCATGAGCTGCGCGCCCAGACAAATGCCCAGCAGCGGCAGGCCCGCGTCCAGACGCGCCTTCACAAGCCGCAGCTCGTCCCGCAAAAAGGGATAGCGCGCCTCATCGCCCACGCCCACAGGCCCGCCCA
This sequence comes from uncultured Desulfovibrio sp., assembly GCA_945871415.1. Classification (GTDB taxonomy): domain Bacteria; phylum Desulfobacterota; class Desulfovibrionia; order Desulfovibrionales; family Desulfovibrionaceae; genus Desulfovibrio. The sequence goes on along the minus strand of CAMBWG010000260.1, from coordinate 248 downwards.
GCACCACGGCCAGATCCGCCTCCAGCCAGGCCCTGTCGTCATAGGCGCAGCGGCCGCCGTCCCAGTATTCAATGGACGCGCCCTGCTCATGCAATACCGGCGCAAGCACGCCGAGGTCTTCAAATGCCAGATGCCGCAACGCTATACAATGCACAGTGCTTTCCTCTCTAGAGCATGTTCAGTTTGAAACGCCGTGCGTTTCAAACCATACGGCCTGTCGTTTCGCGGAAAAAACGCGGTTTTTCCGC
>CAMBWG010000259.1 GCA_945871415.1 uncultured Desulfovibrio sp. | reverse complement strand
GCATTTCAAACCATACGGCCTGTCGTTTCGCGGAAAAAGCGCGGTTTTTCCGCTCCTCCGGGCCGGGCGGCGCTGTGCCGCCGCCTCGCGTTTCCCCACGCTCTCAATCCATCTTCAGGGGGAAGCCCCCTGGCCGGCGCGCAAGGGCTGTTTCCTTCCTCAACGCGCTTTTGCAGAGGGAACACAGGCCATGCGGCAGGCAGCTTTCAAAGGCCAGGTGCAGTCTGTATTTTCTACTTATTTGAAATAAATAGAAAAAGAAGTATCAACAGCCCCTAGCCCTTCTTCATGCTTTCGATCAGTTCGCCAAGCGCCCGGGACTGTTCGGCCAGACTCCCCAGAGCCTGTGCCGCCCGCGCCATGGCTTCGGCGGTCTGCCCTGAAACAATGTTTGCTTCGTCGATGGTGCGATTGATTTCTTCCGAGGCCGCGGACTGTTCTTCGCCGGCTGTGGCAATGGCCCGCACCTCGTCGGCCACGGTCTCCGTATCCGACACAATGCGCTTGAGCGCGTCGCCGGACTGTCCGGCAAAATCCGTGGCCTGCCTGCTCTGTTCCACGGATGTTTCCGTCGAAGCAATGCTCTGCCGCACGCTGCTCTGAATATCAAGAATGGCCCGGCTGACCTCCGAGGTTGAATTCATGGTCTTTTCAGCCAGCTTGCGCACTTCGTCGGCAACGACGGCAAATCCCCGCCCGGCCTCGCCCGCGCGGGCGGCCTCGATGGCGGCATTGAGCGCCAGCAGATTGGTCTGATCCGCTATATCTGAAATGACGCTCACAATCTGCGTGATATTCCGGGTGTGCTCGTCAAGACGGGCCATGTCTTCCTTGAGCGCCACAGACCCCTGATGCACCTGCTCAATGCTCTCCAGCGCCCTGCTCACGATTCCCGCGCCCTTGAGAGCCTCGTTTCTGGTTTCCGCCGCCATATTGGCGGCGGCGGAGGCATTGCGGGCCACCTCCTGTACCGTGGCGTTCATTTCGTTCATGGCCGTTGCGGCTTCGGACAGACGCGCGGCGGCCGTGCGCGACGAACTGGTGGATTCCTCCACTTCGGCCGACAGTTCCGCCGAAGCCGAGGATATGGCCGAAGTGGCCTGCTCCAGTTCCTCCGCCGCGGCAATCATGCCGCTGCGCCGGGCGCTTTCAGCGGCCCGCCGGGCGGCGTCGGCCTCGCTCATGGCCTTCCGGGCCGCCTCGGCCTGCACCTGCGCTTCCTGCGCCTCCTGTTCAACCTGTACCGAAGCATCCTTCCACTGCTCAATCATAAATTTCAGATTATGATGCAATTGCAGCAGCTCGCCGGAAAAGATGTCGTCGGAAGGCAGCCGATCCAGCCTTCCCGCCGCCGCATCCCGGCTTCCTGCCATAATGGCCGACAGCGGACGGCATACGGAACGGGCAAGCAGCATGGCAAAGACCTGCAGAACAAGAATAATCACGACGCTGCACAGCAGGATAATCTTCATGGCGTCATAGCCGGCTTCCTGCATTTCCGCATCGTCCACCAGAGAAATCAGATACCAGCCTTCCACGCCGCGCAGGATGTTTACCTGACGTGTCGTGCCCAGATGCGTCACCGTCCCGCTGGAACGCCCTTCTTTGCACAGCGCATATAATTCCGGTGCGCCATCCTGAAGCGACTGCATCACCATGTCGGGATTTTTCGGCGAGCACAGCACGCGCATCTTATCGTCCACCAGCGTATAATAGCCCGTGCGCCCGAACTGCATGCTTCGGAAAAGTTCTTCGATGGTGCCGAGCATGATGTCCGCCCCGATAACGGCCACCACCTGCCCGGACGCATCCTTTACGCGATAGGTAATCGGCACGGCCATGGACTTGCTCAGCGTCTGATAGACCGCGCCGATATTCCAGTCTTCGCTGGCTGCCAGAGCATCCTTGAACCAGCTGCGCTGCCTGCCGTCAAAACCGGGGGTGAACACAGCGGGATTGCTGGTGGCAATACTGCCGTCCGCATAACCGATAAAGATTTCCGCCAGCTCCGCCGAGCTTTGCCGCATGCTCTGCAGCAGCTCGAAAAGTTCCCGTGCCTGCGGCGACAGGGACGCCACATCATACATGGTATCCTGTGTCGTCTGCGAAAAATTCGGGAAATGTCCCGCCGTTTGCGGCACCAGCTTCAGCTCGGATAAAAAGCGGAGTTTACTGATATTCGCCTGAAAAAACAGCGTGATGAATCTGTTTGTCAACTGAAGCTGACTACCGGAGGCCTGCTGAAAGCCCGTACCGCTCAGCTCGTTGAGCTTCCAGACGGAAATGCCGCTGACAACGCCGGCAGACACCACAATACACAGCAGAAAACCCCAGATAAATTTCATTCTGATCGACATGGTATCTCCGAATACAGCCCGAAACTCTTCCTCGTCGCCCGGTCTGCCGGACCGTGACAAACGGCCATGCCCCCGGAAGCGGAGCAGACAACAGCACACCAGAAGCAGCCCGCATATGCATGCGACCTGCGAAAGCGCCTTTTTCCTGCGGCAGACCGCCGGAAAACTCAGACAAAAAATTTACCGCACGCTCGCTTCCTGCCCGGCGAGGCCGCCGCGCGGCGACACCGCGCCGCCCGGCCCGAAGAAAGCGGAGAAACGCGCTTTTTCCGCCAGGCCACAGACCGCATGCTTTGGAACGCACAGCGTTTCAAACTGAAAACGCTCTGAGGGACAACGCATCCCGACTACTTTGTATCTTCGCCCGCCGTGCCGCCCCCGCAGAGAGCGCGGAACCAGTCCGGCACAGGCACGGGCCGTCCCTCGGCATTGACAAGCGCATGCTGCGTCATGCCTGTAGCCAGCACGCGCGTCTTGTCCTCACTGCGCATCTCATATACAAACTTGAGGGAGGCCCGCCCCCATTCGCTGATGGCCGTGTGCACCTGCACCAGCTCGTCATAATGCGCGGGAGAGCGGTAGCGGCATTGCGCCTCGCGTACCGGCAGATACACGCCCCTGCGCTCCACATCCGCATAGCTCATGCCGAGCGCGCGAATATATTCACTACGGGCCCGTTCAAAAATATGCAGATATTCCGCATAATACAAAACGCCCATGGTGTCCGTTTCGCCATAGGACACACGATGGGAAAACCAGATGGCGGGGGTCGGAAATTCCATATGCATTGCACTGCTCCCTTGCGTCGCGCCCCGCTGCGCACGGGTACGTCAGGACTATGGCGCGCACTCTGCGCCTTTCTTCTCTTCGCAACCCTCAACGGCTGCGCCTCTCGACACGCGGCGCCTCCCCCGCCTCCGCCGCCACCGCCGGGGCCGGCAGTCAGCATGGAAAGCCCGGAGTTCTTCGCGCAGCGTCTCGCACCACAGAATCAGGAGTTGACGTCCTGGACTGATCTTGCGCCTAGTCTGCGAAAATCACTGGTCTATGTCAAATCCAAGCCGGCCGGCGCCGTTGCCGTCAGCCGCCCCGGACTGCGCGTCACCTGGGGCGAACTGCGCCGCACGCTCGAAGAACTGCGCGCCATGCTTCCGCAGCTCGACGCCGATCCGACGCTGCTTCTCCAGCGCTTCCGCTGGGTGGCCGTACCCGGCGGCATCAGCTACTCCGGCTATTACGAGCCCGCGGTGCGCGCCAGCCGTACCCGCAAGCCCGGTTACGAACATCCCATCTACAAGCGTCCGCCGGATCTCTCCCGCGTCCGTGCCCGCCGGGGCCGCTATTATGATCGCCGGACCATCGAAACCAGGGGAGTTCTTGCCGGAAAAAATCTCGAACTCGCCTGGGCGGCCGATCCCGTCGATGTCTTCTTTCTTGAGATTCAGGGCTCCGGCCGCCTGATCTTCGACGACGGCACGCAGGCCTTCGTCAACTATGACGGCCAGAACGGGCACAAGTACAAGAGTTCCGGCCGCATCATGCGCGAAAAAGGTCTCCTCAAGCGGGGCGACATCTTTGAACAACGCGAATGGTTCAAGAACAACCCGGATCGCGTCTGGGAAATCCTGCTTGAAAATCCCAGCTACGTCTTCTTCAAATTCGGCGGGCGCGGCCCCACCGGGGCTATGGGGCAGGTTGTGGACGGCTGGGTTTCGCTGGCCACGGACCGCAGCTACATCCCTCTCGGCGCTGTCGTCGCCTACGGCGTCAACGCTCCGGATCAGACCTACGG
>CAMBWG010000258.1 GCA_945871415.1 uncultured Desulfovibrio sp. | reverse complement strand
TGCAGGCCGTCAGCATGAGGCGCTGCTGATCGGGGCTGCCCGCGGGCGCATGCAGCACGGCGCAGCGCGGCGCGAGATGTTCGGCCCGATGCAGCACCCGCAGGGCCAGCCGGGCCGTGTCGCGGCAGCCCGCCGCGTCGCGGGACGACGGCCAGGGCAGATCGAGCGGCAGATGCACATGCCAGCGCAGGGGCGTGCCGTCGCGGCCGGGCAGTCCCGCCAGCTCAGGGGGGATATCCGCGCGCGTATAGGCAAGGCAGGCTTCCGTCTCGAAAAAGCACAGGGCCACTTCGTCAACGCGCCCGGCCAGAAAGCGCCCGTTGGCCGCCACGTCGCCGGGCAGCACAAAGGAGGGCGCGGCAAGCCGGAAGGTATCAGTCATGGGGCTGGGCTTCCTGGAGCATGGCCGTAAAGACGGCCGCCGGAGACGGGCGCGAGAAATAGTAGCCCTGAATCGTGTCACAGCCCAGCGAGCGCAGGAAGGCCACTTCGTGGGCCGTTTCCACGCCTTCCACCGTCACTTCCATATCCAGCGAGCGGCACATGCTGATGGTGCTGCGCAGGAGCGTGTCGGTGCGCGGCGAACCCATGCCCGCAAGGAAGCTCTTGTCCAGCTTGACGCCGTCCACCTTGACTTCCTTGAGCATGCTCATGGCGGAATAGCCCGTGCCGAAGTCGTCGATCAGGATGGTCACGCCCTGCGCGCGCAGGCGGGTGACGGTATCCTTGATGAGGGAGGCGTTTTCCAGCAGTACGCTTTCCGTAATTTCCAGCTGGATCAGCTTGCGATCACCCTCGGCCACGTCGAGCATGCGGATGTAGCGTTCCACAAAGCCGGGATCATAGAGGTGCAGACGCGAGATGTTGACCGATACGGGCACGGGCTCCAGCCCCGCCTTGCGCCATTCCCGTATCTGCCGACAGACGCGCAGGAAGACGTAGCGATCCATGTTGACGATGAAGCCGTTGCGCTCGAACTCGGCGATGAAGTCGCAGGGCGGCACCTGCACGCCGTTGCGCTGCCAGCGCACCAGCGCTTCCGCGCCCACCAGCCGCCCGTCTGATGCGGCATTCTTGGACTGATAGTAGATCTCAAATTCTTCCCGGGCCAGAGCCGACACCATGTCGTTTTCGATGCTCTTGCGATAGCGGATGATGCTTTCCATGCTCTCGTCAAAGAAGGCGTAGAGCTGCTCATGATTGCCCTTGACGGTCCGGCGCGCCAGCGTGGACTTGTCCAGCCAGGTTTCCAGCGAGGCGTCCTGCAGGGGATGTTCCGGCAGCAGGCAGACGCCGATGGACGGCACCAGCCGGTAGCTGTCGTTTTCGTCCACGCGGGTGTGAAGAATCTGGCTGCACAGTTCGTCCAGCCGCTGCTCCAGCTGTTTTTTACCGGTCAGCGGCAGCAGGGCCACAAAAACGTCGCCGGTATGCCGGGCGACCAGTTCGTGGGGTCTGCCGGCCCAGGCGCGCAGCAGGCGGTACAGCTTGAGCAGAGTGGCGTTGCCCGTCTCCTGATCCAGAATGCTGTTGACGAGCTTGAAATTGTCGATATCCAGCGACATCAGCGCCCAGCGGCCGGGCAGTTCGCTCAGCAGTTCGGAAGCCTTCATGAGAAAGCGCGTGTAGGAGCAGCCTTCCGTGAGCGTATCCACGTACACCTGCTGCCACAGACGCGTGCTGGCATTGTACTGTACCCGGTTGATATGCCAGATAAACGCCAGAATGCAGAGAATCTGCACGGCGCCCAGCATGCCCGTGCCCAGCATGACGGAGCGCAGACGATCCTCGGCCATGTGGGCGGGAAGGACCGAAACAAGGCTCCAGTCGTTGATGCCCACGGGCATCAGGTAGGCATAGCGGTTGCCGGAGGTGTTGTATTGCAGAAATTCCGTGCTGCCGCTGTCCAGCGCCCGCTGCACCCGCGCCGCCAGCGCATGGCCTGTCTGCGGCAGGGCCGCCAGCGTGGAAATATAGTTCACGATGCCGGCGGCTTCCACCCGCCGGCTCGGCGCAATGACGGAACCGTCCTTCTTGATCAGAAAGGAAAAGCCCTCGTCCTGCCAGAAGGTCATAACAAGATGGCGGGAAAAATCGTCATGCGGGATGACGGAAAACAGCGCGCCCACGGGATTGCCTTCCTTGAACATGGGCACGATGTAAAGATTCACGGCTTTGCCGTCCGTGCAGTCCCGGAGCGGATCGGAAATCTGTTCCTGTCCGTCGAGCGAGGCCTGCCACAGGCCGGAAGCCGCGGGCATGGTGTCGCCGTCGGTCGTGAAGACGCGGCCGTCCGCCAGCACGAAGCCCAGGCGCTTGTCTTCCCGCAGCTTCAGAATTGCCTGAAGCTGTTTCACCATTGCTTCAGGATCGCTCAGGGCCATGTCCGTAAGGCGCGCGGCAATGAAGCGCAGCGTCCGCAGATGCCCTTCCGTGACGGCATGGAGCGTATTGACGCCCTGCCGGGCTGTTTCTCTTAATGTAATGCCGGTATCGTAGCGCAGATTGTCCCGCAGCACCTGCACAAAATGCAGGAACATGCCGCAGAACAGTAATACGGAAACAATAATCAGCAGAACCGAGGGAAACAGCGGTTTCTGTTTCATTGACATTTTGTCTTTACATCCGCAATGCTGTATACCAGATGCGCCGGAAGCGGCGGCAGCGTCCGTTCGGCTTCGAGCCACTGCCCGAGAAGCCGCGTCGCTTCCGCGCTTTCCAGATCCATGTCGTCCGCGGCCGCCGCCAGCAGGCACTCGTACATTTCCAGCGCCAGCTCGAACGCGCCCGCGTCGTCCTCGTCCTCGTTCGTTACCGCGCTCCCGTGGCGCAGATCCTTGTCCAGAAAATCGTCCGCAAAGGCGCGCAGGGCCGCGTCTTCCGCCGGCAGGCCCAGACGCCCGCTCAGACGGCGCAGCTCCTCTTCCGGGTGCTCCAGCACGGCATCGTAGCTTACCGCCACCCGGGGGAGCCCCGCGCTGCCCGCCAGCGCGCCCAGTTCGTGCTGTATCCACAGGCGCAGCGCATGCGCCCGCGACATGCCGTCGCGCGCTTTCAGCGATGCCGCCACGGCATCGGGATGTCGCACCGACAGCACGCAGGAAACCGCCACCCCGCCCCGGATCAGATTGCCCAGCAGCGGCCGCCAGAAGGCCATCAGACGGCACAGGCGCGGGTCTTTCAGGCCGCATACCGGCCCGCTTTCCAGCAGTTCCAGCAAAAAGGTCAGGGCCTCGGCCCCGCTTTCGCTCAATGCCGTCTGGCGCAGGGCCGCAACGGGCATGGGTTGCAGGCTGTACCAGCGCATGCCCATAGCCGCCAGCAGAGCGTTATTGGCCGTGGTGATGCGCCGATCCTCGAAGATTCCCCGGGGATTGCACGGCAGCGCGGGCAGCAGCCGCGGCCCAAGCGCCGCTCCAAGGGCCCCCAGGGCCCGCGTGATCACGCTTGTGCCGCTGCGGTGCATCCCCAGAACCAGAATCAGTTGCCGTGCCGCATCATTGGCCATATACGTATCCTTTTTTGATTGCAGTGTTAAGCTCGCTTTTCCCTTTGAAAAAGGGAAGACGCGCGACGGCGGTACAGCGCCGTCTGTCTGAACTGTACGGAAAAACAGTCTTTTTCCAGAAAAACGACAGGCCGTATGGTTTGAAGCGCACGGCGTTTCAAACTGAAAATGCTCCATGAGCGTGCGCGGCCTGCCGGACGGACGCGTCATGCGTGTTCCCGGCGTTTTCCGATCATAAACGCCGTGCGGTATGCGTATCTGTTATACGAGCAGAAGCGGCGGGGGGGAAGGGTATTCTGGTGCGTTTTTCGGAATATTTTCCCTTGAGGGTTCCCGCCGCCGCTCATGCGTGCGTTTTTTCCGTCGCAGCGTTCCCGCGTCTTTTCCGCAAAACGACAGGCCGTATGGTTTGAAACGCACGGCGTTTCAAGCTGAAAAAGTTCTAACTCCTTTACATAGCTGATTCTAGCCGAGGCTGCGGGCGGGGGCAAGCCTGTTGCCGGACCGGAATGCGGATGCGGGGGAGAGGAGGCGAGGGCGGCGCTGTGCCGCCCTTCGCGTTTCACCTTTTTCAAAGCTGAAACGCTCTGGACGAAATACCTGCTTTTTCGGTGTTCCGGGGGACGGTTGCCGCGAGGAAAGCGGCAGCGCCTCCG
>CAMBWG010000257.1 GCA_945871415.1 uncultured Desulfovibrio sp. | reverse complement strand
TCTGGCTGCCGGGGGAAACCCATGCCGTTCCCTGCCCGCTGCTGACGGCTCTTGATGATATTCCGGTAGGATAATCCCGCCTTCACGTCCGCAAGGAAGGGCGCAGCCTCGCATGGATCACCCTGTCCGACAAGGGCTCGCAGGGGCTGCGCCACGACAGCAGCGGCCCGGCCATTGCCGCCGCCGTGAGCGAGGCCCTGCCCCTGTGCCATGCGCAGGGCTTTCTGCTGGCCGATGACGCCCCCTCCCTGCGGGCCCTGCTGCTGGAGCTGGCGCTGGGACAGGGCTACGACATCATCTGCACCAGCGGCGGCACGGGCGTCGGCCCCCGCGACATCACGCCGCAGACCGTCGCCCCGCTGCTGGATCTGGAGCTGCCGGGCTTTGCCACGGCGATGATGCTGGAAAGTCTCAAAAAAACGCCGCATGCCGCCATCTCCCGCGCCGTCTGCGGCGTTCTCGGCCCCAGTATTGTCATTACCCTGCCGGGCAGCCGCAAGGCCGTCCTGGAAAATCTCGCCGCCGTGCTGCCCGCCCTGCCGCACGCGCTGGACAAACTTCACGGCGATCCCGCCGATTGCGGAGGTTAGTCATGCCCCCCATTCAGACGCCTTTCGGCAGCTTTACGGCCATCTGCCGCATGATCAGAATCGAACATTCCGTCTTTGCCCTGCCCTATGCCTACGCGGGGGCCGTGCTGGCCGCCGGCGGCATGCCCTCCTGGGGAACGCTCATTGCCCTGACGGTCGCCATGATCGGCGTGCGCTCCGTTGCCATGGCCTTCAACCGGATCATGGACCTGCCCTTTGACAGCGAAAATCCGCGCACCTGGGATCGCCCTCTGGTCACGGGAGAAATCAGCGTCAAACAGACCTGGTCATTCTGCGGCATCATGAGCCTGGTGTTCATCTTTGCCTGCGCCTTCCTCAATCAGCTCTGCCTGTACCTGTCCATTCCCGCCCTGCTCTTTGCGGCGGCCTACAGCGTCACCAAGCGCTTCACGACGCTCTGCCACTACTGGCTGGGCGCAACGCTGGGCCTTGCGCCGCTGGCTGGCTGGCTGGCCGTCTCGCCCGACAGCCTCGGCATGCCCGCCATCCTCCTGTTCTTTGCCGTCACCTTCTGGACGGGGGCCTTCGATATCTACTATGCCTTCCAGGACTACGATTTCGATCAGGTCTTCAATCTCTATTCCGTGCCCGCCGTCTACGGCCCGGATGCCGCCATGGCCATTGCGGGCGTGTCGCATGTGGTCACGTCCATCTTCCTGCTGCTGACGGGCTACGCCGCCGGGCTGGCCTGGCCGTGGTATTTCGTCTGGCTGGTCATCTCCGGCGTCCTTTTCTGGGAGCACAAGCTGGTGAAGCCGGACGATCTGCGCCGCATCAACATGGCCTTTTTCACCCTCAACGGCGTTGTCTCCATCGTCATGCTGATCGGCGTCATTCTGGGAGTTCTCTTCAATGCCGCGTAAAAAAACCTACCAGTGGCATGCCGATGCCGAAACGGAAGCCGGCGACACCCCGAGTCGCTCCGCCAAAAAACGGCAGAGCACGGCTCTGCAAAAGCTGGGCGAACAGCTGACCCAGCTGGACGCCAACGCGCGCGCCGCTCTCCCTCTGTCCGCGGATCTGGCGGAAGCCCTGCGCCTTTACGACAAAATCCGGGACAAGGAAGGCAGACGGCGGCAGCTGCAGTATATCGGCCGCCTCATGCGGGAAATCGACGCCGGCCCCATCGAAGAGGCGCTTGCGGCACGGACCGCCGCCCATCAGGCTGATACCGCACTGCTCCACCGGGCCGAGCAGTGGCGCGCCGCCCTGCTGGAAGCCGCCCCGGATCAGCTGCGGGCCCTGCTCGTCCGCTGCCTGCCCGCGGCCGATGCCGCATGTCTCGATACGCTGGAGCAGACAGCACGGGCCGCCCGGGAGGAAAATCCCGCCGGCCCGCCGCACGCCCGCCGCGCCCTCTTCCGCGAGCTGCTGGCAGCCATAAAAAATCAACAAAAAAAAGATTAATAATCCCAAATGATTAAGAAGAAATTTTTCTTCTGGAAAAATTTTTTGAAAAAACTGCTTGACTCCGAGGGGGGGTTTACGTAGAACCACTCTTGTCGAGAGCGACACGCCCTTGTAGCTCAGTCGGTAGAGTGCATCCTTGGTAAGGATGAGGTCACCAGTTCAATCCTGGTCAAGGGCTCCATCGAGAGTAAAACGCCCATGGAAACATGGGCGTTTTTTTATTCCCCACCCCTTACCTCGGTGTTTACAGTCATGCAACTGCCCGTTCCTGCCGTCACCATAGGCCTGCTGCTCTGTTCCAACATTTTTATGACGTTTGCCTGGTACGGGCACCTCAAGCACCGAGGTTCCGCCCTGCCGATAGTCATTCTTATCAGCTGGGGCATCGCCTTTTTTGAATATGTGCTTCAGGTTCCGGCAAACCGCATCGGCTACGGCTACTTCAATGCCGCCGAACTCAAGACCATTCAGGAAGTCATTTCCCTCAGTGTCTTCTGTCTCTTCTCCGTCTTCTATCTCAACGAGCCTCTGCGCTGGAATTATATCGTCGGTTTCGGCCTGATTGTTCTGGCCGCCTGGGTCATCTTCAAGCAGTGGTAGGCTCCCGTGATTACAGCAACCACCATTCTTATCTGCACGCTGGCTGCCCTGTTCGCGGGGTTCATCGACTCCATCGCCGGAGGCGGCGGGCTCATCACCGTTCCAACGCTGCTTCTTGCCGGTGTCCCGCCGCATACGGCGCTGGCCTGCAACAAGGTCAGCTGCAGCCTCGGCACGGCCATGGCTCTTGGCACCTTTGCCCGCAGCGGGCTTGTCATCTGGCGTCTGGCCGCCATCGGCACCGGCTTTGCCCTCGTGGGTTCGGCCATCGGTTCCCGGCTGGCACTGACGCTCGATCCGCAGACGCTCGGCAAGGTGCTTATCTTCCTGCTGCCCTTTGCCATGCTGGCCACGCTGATTCCGCGCAAGGACAAGGAGCTGCCGCTGGTCTTCGACGGCCCCCGCTTCTATCTGCTCGCGCCTCTCTGCTGCTTTGTGGTAGGCATCTATGACGGCTTTTTCGGCCCCGCCACCGGCAGTTTCTTCATTCTGGCCCTGCATCTGATTGTGCGCGTCCACCTTCTTCAGGCCAGCGCAACCACAAAGGTGCTCAACCTGTCTTCCAACATCGGCGCGGCCATCGTTTTCATCATCAGCGGCGAGGTGGTCTGGTCGCTGGCACTCTGCATGGCCGTGGGGTCCATCACCGGCAACTGGATGGGAAGCCGCATGGCGATCCGCATCGGCGGCGTCTTCGTGCAGCGCGTCCTGATAGTCTCGCTCTCCATCCTCATGGTTTCCCTGATCTGGACGTACTTCATCAAGGGATAAGCCCGGCGTGAACGTCCACCTCCCGTCCCCGGCGCTCCGCCTGCTCTTCTGCCCTGTTCCCACGGCCCGGCAGGCGGCGCGGCTCCATGAGCGCGTGGCGGCCCGTCTTTCTCCCGCCGACAAGGCACACATCCTGCGTTTTACGGCGCCCGGTCCCGCTGCCGCCCGCATGCTGGCCCGGGCGCTGCTCGTTCTTGCCTGTCTCCCCGACTGCCCGGGTCTGCCCGCCACGCTGTCCCGTACAGTATCCGGCGCGCCCCGCCTCCTTTTTCCCCATGCCGCCATGCGGGCGGCCTTGTCCTTTGCCTATTCGCCGCAGGCCGTCGTCTGCGCGCTGGCCTTAGGACCTCCGGGGCTGCTTCTAGGGGTTGATCTGGAGGCGCTTGATTCTCCGCCGCCCGCGCCACGAGCCTTTCACCCCTGTGAGCGCGTCTCCGGCCCCCGCGATGCTCTGCGCCGCTGGACCATCAAAGAGGCCCTGCTGAAAGCCCAGGGCACAGGTCTTGCCATCGATCCCGCCACTATCCCTACCGGCCCCCGCGGCCGGCGCCGGGGCAGTTTCCCCGCCGCGCCGCCGCTGCCGCCCCTTCTCTGGCGGACCCTGCCCTTCCCCGGGCACTGGTGCAGCCTCGCACTCTCGCATCCGCTCCCCCTGCGCATCGCCTGCCTGACTCCCGCCGCTGTCGCGCAAGGGGTAGGCAAGCTGGGGGAGGGGAACCGCCCTCATCTCTGCTGTCGATGCCCGTAGCTTCCTTCGTCACAACGGGCACGGCCT
>CAMBWG010000256.1 GCA_945871415.1 uncultured Desulfovibrio sp. | reverse complement strand
GGACTTTGTTGATTACAAGCTGCGGCTGTACGCGGCCGTCAAGCCGGAGATCGCCGTCGTGGGGTCATCGCGTGTCATGCAGTTCCGCGGCAGCTATTTCCGGCGTCCTTTCGTCAACGTGGGCGGCACGGCGGGCAATCTCTCCGTCCTGCGTTCCACCATTGACGCCATGCTGCGGATTCACCGGCCGCAGGCCGTCATTATAGGTCTGGATTTCTGGTGGTTTTCCGCCGTCTGGCAGAAGGATCCCTTTGCGCCGGAACCTCCCACCAGCGGCAGTTATGTCTATGATCTGGAGACCCTCAAGGCGCCGTGGAAGTGGCTGCTGGAAGGCAAGATCGGCTGGCGGGAATTTTTTGCGCCCCTGACGGGCGCATTCCGGGATGACCGTTTCGGCATCATGGCTCAGCGCAGCAGCGACGGTTTTGCTTCGGACGGCTCCTGGCACTATACGGCGGATGTGACCGGGCAGCAGCGGCCCTCTGACTATCAGTTCGGCGACACGCTCAAGCAGGTGCGGTACGGCATCAAGTCCTTTGCGCCCGCGCCCGTGCTGAGCGAGGAACATCTGGACGCCTTTGCCGAGATCTACTGCCGCCTGAAGTCGCGGGGCATTCAGACCTATGTCTTTATCGCGCCTCTGTCCGCAACCGTGCTGGACGCCATGCGCGAGCGGCAGGCCGGATATCCGCACCTGTTCTCGCTCTATACGGCGCTGATGGAACGGGGGATTGACGTCATGGACTTTACCGATCCGCGCAAGTTCGGTTCCTCGGACTGTGAATTCGTGGATGGTTTTCATGGCGGCGAAGTGACCTGTACGCGAATTCTGCGCGATCTGGTGGATCGGTATCATGCGCTGGTGGCCTATGTGGATGTAGAGCGCATCAACCGTGTGCTGAAGGAATGGAAGGGGCACGCCACCGTGTATGACGAACGGGTGACGACGCTGCCGGAGGTGGACTTCATGAATCTGTCCTGCCCGAAGAAACAGCGTTAGAGCGCTTCAACTTTGAAAAAGGGTGAAAGGCGAGGCGGCGGCACAGCGCCGCCCGGCACGAAGTGAGCGGAAAAACCGCGTTTTTTCCGAGAAACGACAGGCCGTATGGTTTGGAACGCGCAGCGTTTCAAACTGAAAATGCTCCAGAGCGTTTTGCCCCTGAAAAGGGCGCGGCGCTTTCCCTTTCCGCGCGTCCCGCCCGCGAGGGCGCTTTGCTCCGGGGCGGGGTGGAATGAGAAATAAGCATGCAAGGCTGCGGATTCCCTCTTGCTCTTGGTTGCAGGTAAGGGTAGTTTCCACCTATGAAAAACAAAGCTGTTCATCGTTGTCGGCGTGCCGTTCTGACCTGCGGAGGCTGTCTGCTGCTGATGCTGATGCCGCTGCGTCCGGCTTTCGGCGCGACCTCTGCTTCGGCGGATGATGCCGCCGAATCCCTTCACAGCGTGCGCGGACTGCCGCCGCCGAAAGCGGACGACAGCGGTGTGGTGCCTGCGGGAACCGTTCTGACGGCGCCGCCTCTGGAAGCGCCCGCGACCCCGGGGGCGCTGGCCTCGCCGCCGGAAGGCGTGACAACGGCGACCGGGCAGGAAAAACTGACCCCGGAAGAGCGTCAGGCTCTGGAGACAGCCTGCGAAACAGCGCGCAGAAACGGGGATATGACCGGGATGCGCGAGGCGCTGGAACAGCTTGCGCGCAAGGGCGACGCGCGCGCCATGAACCGGCTGGGGCTGCTTTTTGACAGGGGCCTTGGCGTGGAGCCCGATGCCGGGCGCGCCGTTTACTGGTTCGCCCGCGCGGCGGCGGCCGGCGATCCCGCGGGCATGGCCAATTATGGGCGCATGCTGCAGCAGGGCAAGGGGGTGTCGCCCGATGCGCGCGAGGCCGCCCGCTGGCTGTATCTGGCCGCCAAGCAGGGGCAGCGCGAAGCCCAGTACAATCTGGGGCTCATGTATGAGCGCGGGCACGGCGTCCCCCGGGATGACAAGGCCGCGGCGGCGTGGTACAGCCGCGCGGCCGCGCAGGATCAGCCCGAAGCTCTGGCCCGGCTGGGACATTTTTTTCGTACCGGCACAGGGGTTGCCAAAAACATTCCCCGCGCTACATTATTGCTTCATGGGGCCGCCATGTGCGGCAATGAAGACGCCATACGCGAGCTGAAGGAACTGGCGGAGGAGAAACCGGCCAGGACGCAGGCCATTATGTTCGGGCAGCGTCTTGACGCCACGGATCGTCCCGCCATGCGTAAGGCCCTGCGGACAGCGGGTCTGCGCCCCACGCGCGAATCAGATGGTTTCGTGTGCGACGTCTATGATCCGGCGGGCAAGGTTCCCGGCGCGGCTCAGGTGGCCGCCTGCTACGGACCGGCCAGTGGTGAAGCGCCCGCCAGACTGGGCTTTTTGAAAATAGACTACCCCGCCTCGGGGCCTGAATTTGTGCAGCGCCTCAATACCATGATGGCGGAGCGCTTCGGCCCCGCGGCTGCCGGGGAAGCCGACGACGCCAAACTCTGGAATCTGGGGGACATTGTCATAGCGACGCAGTACATGCCCGATCACCGGCAGGTCGGACTCATGTACATGGTTCCCGAAGTATATCATTTGACGCAGGCCAGATAGCTTGCCGCATTGTTTCGGCACAGGCGTTTCCTGTTGCCGGGTGTACGGAGGATACATGCAAGACAAAGCCAAAGCGGGTTTGGCGCAGCGCATGGCGTTGCGTCAGGTCGAAAGGAGCATGGGCAAGGAGCAGGGCGAGCAGGCTATGCAGCAGCATGGCGAGGCCGTCAAGAACTATTTGAACGACAACGGCCATATCATCTGCATCTGCGAGGATGTCCGGCTGCACAATCTGCTGCGCTCCACACTGTGTCAGTCTCTGGGGCTGCCCCAGACGGTTCTGAGTCTGGCGCAGGATGCGGACAAGCTCGTGCGCCTGGTGCGCAACAAGTGCGTGGACAACGCCGCGCCGCTGCTGCTCTGCGACCTCAATGTCAACGGGCACGACATGAGCTATGTGGTCCGCCTGCTGAAAAACGGCTTTCCGGAACTGCGTATTGCTCTGCTGAGCGCGGAAACCAACGAAGGCCGGATTGCCATGCTGCAGGAAGCCGGCGCCGGGCAGTGCTTCCCGCGTCCGACGGAAAGTCAGGAACTGCTGGAGCGGATCGCGTCCTGCATCTATACTTACGGCAAGATCGACCGCATGCTGGACTGGGCGCGCACCCTGCTTGATCAGGGCGAGCACCTCAGCGCCCTGCAGGTCTGCAAGAAGGCGCTTGACGCCAAGGGCAATTCCACAGCCGTGCTTCTGACCATCGGCGACGTGTTCCGCGCCATGGGACAGATGGAAAAGGCCTGCGAAGCCTACGAAAATGCCAGTCGCGGTTCGAGCACCAATCTGGAACCTCTGCGTCGCCTGGCGGACATTTACAAGGATTTGAACAATCCCCGCAAGCGTCTTGCCTATCTGGAGCGTCTCGATCAGCTGGCGCCCTTCAGTGTGGAGCGCAAGCTGGCCATCGGCGGCATCTATGTGGCGCTCAACAACATGGAGCAGGCGCGCAAGAGCTTCAATCAGGGGATCGAGCTGGCCGGACGCGAAGCCATGGCTCAGGTGGGCGAAGTGGCGTTCCGTGTGGCCGACGCCGTGGCGGAAAACGATGCGGAAATGGCCATTGCCTACTGGCGCAAGGGCCTCGATGCCAAGGGCGGCATGCTCAACCCCGACGATATGCAGGCGCTCAACCGTCTGGGCATGAGCCTGCGCCGGGAAGGCCGCTGGCAGGAAGCCTGCGAGGAATACCGCAAGGCCCTGAAGACCATGCCCGACAACGGCACGCTTTACTACAACATGGCTATGGCCTTTGTGGACGGCAAGGATTTCGAGTCGGCCCGGACGGCCGTGCTCAAGGCCCTGAGCCTGAGCCCCAGCCTGCCGCGCAAGTCCGCCGGAGCGGCCTACAACATGGCCGTGATCTTTGCGGAACTGAAGGACAATGTGCACGCGCTGCCGCTGCTGCGGATTGCTCTGGAGCTGGACTCCGCCAATACGCAGGCTCAGGCGCTGCTGGACAAGCTTTCGGCGGACGGCGCCGCGGCGGCTCCCGAGGGCGAAACCGAAGCCTAGAGCGGTTTTACCTTTGAAAAAGGTAAAACGCGAGGCGGCGGCACA
>CAMBWG010000255.1 GCA_945871415.1 uncultured Desulfovibrio sp. | reverse complement strand
GACAGGCCGTATGGTTTGAAATACGAAGCATTTCAAACTGAAAATGCTCTAAAATGCGCCTGACGGCATACCTGATGCGCTTGCGGGATGCCCCGCCCGGCAGGGCATCCCGCGCTCAGAAGAAAAGCGGCCCCCGAAAACGGAAGCCGCATGACAGGACAGAAACAAAAGGCGTTTTTTCTGCTCCGCGCCCGGAGCGTTTTCCCTTGAAAAGGGCGGAATGCGAGGCGACGGTACAGCGCCGCCGGCCAAAAGCGCACGGAACACCACGCTTTTTTCCGCGAAGCGACAGGCCGTATGATTTGAAGCGCAACACGTTTCAAACGAAAAATGTGCTACGGTTTCGGATCTGTTTTTACGGGGGCGGGAGCATCCTCGTCGGCGGCGTTCTTCCGCTTGCTGTGTCCCGTAAGAAGACGAAAGAGTTCCGCTGCCTTGAGGCCCTCTTTCAGGTGTGCGGCGCGCTCTTCCTCATTTTCTGCCGCGGCAAGCCTTTCCATGGCGGAGGAAAGATCCCGCGCCGTCAGACGCATGGCTTCCAGCTTGTTCTGGCTGTCCCGCTGGCGCTGCACGGCGTCGCGCAGGGCCGCCAGCGCATAGCGCTCATTGGCCGCCGCCCGCTGCGTCGTGCGCTGCGCCGCGGTCGCGGAAGCGCGCAGGGTCACAAGCATTCGTACAATGGCGTTACGCAGCGCGCGAATTTCTCCGGCAAATTCCGAGGCATCGGGAAAGGCCGCGTCCGGGCGGCCGTCGGCAACGGCATTGGCGGCCGTCTCCAGCCGCGCCAGCGGCAGGACGGCGCTTCCGGCAATGGCATAGCCGACGACAAGAATAATCAGCAGCACCAGCCCCGCGCCGATGCAGCTGCGCAGCAGAAGCATGTTGCTGTCGTGCAGCAGCTCCTCGGCATCCAGCGTGACGATGTAACGAAAACCGAGCTTGTCGGTATACACGGCCCAGAAGGTCGGGACGCCGCCGACCGTCGTGTAGTACCTGCCGTCCTCCGCTTTCAGAAAATCCTGCGGAACGGCAACCGGCACATGCCGGGCGGATGCGTCATAGGCATCCGGGGCGATAAGCGCCATGCCGGTATTATCCAGCACGTAGATTTTCCCGGTGCTTCCGGGATTCAGCACGGACACGGACTGCGACAGAATCCGCAGCGACACTTCCATATAGACGACGCCCACGGGCTTTGCGTCCTTATAAATGGCCTGACTGAAAGTGCAGACAGGTTCGTTTCCCGGGGCGGACAGGTAAGAAGTGCGCACGACCTTTCCGGCGGGCGCGTCCATGGCGCGGGTGAACCAGGGCCGCGTTCTGGGATCATTGACGAGCACCACCCGCAGGGAGGGGCTGGCCATGAAACCGCCGTAAATATCAAGGAAACCGGCCTGCTGAATACGATGACTTCCGTACAGAGTAATGTCCAGCAGAGTACGCAGGGCAGCCGCTTCCGGGGGCAGGGGCTCCATATAGACCAGGGGCGTGCCCCGCGTCATTTCCCCTGGCAGCGAGCCCACGGCGTTGACGATTTCCGGAGAGCGGGCAAGCTGCCTGACGCTGTTTTCCGCGGTATGAAGAAAAAGCTGCGCATAATTGGCCACGCCCAAAGCCGCGCGCTGCACGCCGAGTTCCCCCAGACGGCAGTTTTCCCGATAGTTGAAATAGGCAAAGCCGCCGACGATGGACATGGTTGCAAAGAGGAAGAGACAGAGGAGGAAAAGCATCCTTCCCAATATCGACATGGCTTCACCCTCTGAAAACAGGCCACGACCGCATGTGCTCAGAATCGCGGGCGCCGCCCCCGCGGTCCCGCTGCGGCGGCATCATGCCGCGCTGTTTGTTGCGTATCAAACAAGTGTACACAAACCTCAAGCCAAGTGCAACGGAAGAAAAGAGGAAAGATAGGTGACAACAGCCGGGCGAAGCTGCCGCAGCGGCAAGCCGCCGCATTTTCAACCTGTTTTCCGGTTCCCGGCAGGGCGCGCCTCCGTTCGCAGCCGGGAGCGGGCCTCTTTTGGTCCCGCCCCCGGCAGAGTATTTTTCAGTTAGAAACGCGTCGCGCCTCAAACCATACGGTCTGTCTTTTCGCGGAAAAAACGCGTTTTTCCGCCTGCTTCGGGCCGGGCGGCAGTCTGCCGCCGCCCCGCAGCCGCCCTACTCCCGCGTCACCCGCACTTCGTCAATGCGGTGTCCGTCCATGCGCCGGACTTCAAAACGCCAGCCGCGCCAGTGAACGCTGTCGCCTTCCGAGGGGATGCGATCCAGCAGTTCCAGCAGCAGGCCCGCGAGCGTCGCGCTGCAACTGCGCTGCGGCAGGGATACGCCCAGCCACGAGGCCACGGCATCCACGGCCAGACGCCCGGGCATGATCCAGCTTCCGTCCGCCTGACGGCAGGCTTCCGGCCCGGAGGGCATGTCGCCCATCTGTCCGGCCAGCACGCTCAGGAGTTCGGCAGGGCTCAGCACGCCCACAACGCCGCCGTATTCATCCCGCACAAAGGCCAGCGGCGTGGGGTCCTTGCGGAACATTTCCAGCACATCCGGCAGAGAGGCTTCCTCAAAGACCGTCGGCGCGGAGCAGACCAGCGAGCGCAGAGACCATTCCTTTCCGGCTGCCGGGGATTCGGCCAGCAGCGCCACAGGCACCACGCCGAGCACCTCGTCGTTATGGCGATCCAGCACGGGCACCACGGCGGCGGGATGCAGCGCCACAAAGCGCAGGGCTTCTTCCCGGCTCGCATCGGCGTCCAGCCAGCGCACGCGGTGACGGGGCTTCATGATGAAGCGCGCCGCGCGACCGCTGAGCCGGATAACCCGGGCCACCATATCGCATTCCTCGGGCGCAAAGATTTCCTCATGCTCATCGGCCGCCAGCGCCTGCGCATCCCTGCGCGCCTCTTCCACGGCGCGGCCGCCGCCAAGCAGACCCAGCACGGCGCGAGCCGTGGATTCGCGCATGTCCCGCATGCTGATCCGCTTGCGCCGGTTACGCAGGGCAAGCTGATTCGCGCCTTCCACAAAGATGGAAAAGGCGATGGCCGCATACAGATACCCCTTGGGGATATGGAAGCCCATGCCGTCGGTCACAAGACTGACGCCAATCATCAGCAAAAAGCCCAGGCACAGAATAATGACCGTCGGATGCCGCTCCACAAAGGCCGTCAGCGGCCCGGCCGCGGCCACCATGACAATCATGGCCACCACCACGGCAATCATCATGACCGGCACATGCGGCACCATGCCCACGGACGTGATGATGGAGTCCAGCGAAAAGACCGCGTCCAGCACAAGAATCTGGGCAATGACCTGCCAGAAGACGGCCTTGCTGCCGCCGTCCTCGCCGCCGCCCATGACGCCGCCTTCCAGCCGCTCGTGCAGTTCCATAGTGCCCTTGAACAGCAGGAACACGCCGCCAAGCAGCAGAATAATGTCGCGCCAGGAAAAATTTCTGCCCCAGATGGTGAACAGCGGTTCCGTCAGGCCCACAATCCAGGCCACGGCCCCCAGCAGCGCCAGACGAATCAGCAGCGCCAGCCCCAGGCCCGTAAAAAAGGCCTGCCGCTTCTGCGCTCCCGGCAGGCGCGACGCCAGAACGGAAATAAACACAAGATTGTCAATGCCGAGAACTACTTCCAGCACTATCAGCGTTCCCAGACCAGCCCAGGCCGAAGGATCGGCAATCCATGCCATATCCCACATAGCGATAACGTCCTCCAGAGTATTTTGTTGACGTTGGATTTTCTTTATTTTCTTGAGGGGGGAAGGGGAACCCCTCTGCTAGCGCGAGAGGGGTTCCCCTTCCCCCCTCAAACTCCCCCCCTCCCATCCCCACCGCGCTTTTTCAGGGAGGATGCGCGGCGCGGGGCCGCCGACGTCCGCCATCCGGCAAACGTCCCCCGGCTGCACCGGGACGCAGGCACAGCGCCCGCGAGAAAACAGGGGCAAAAAAACATACGGTGTCTGAATATGACACAGCAGACGCACGCAGGCAAGGGAATCAGACAAGGCCGAAAACGCGTTTCCGAACCAGAGCAGTTTCAGATGGAAACGCCCGGTCGTAGTGAGCCGATGTCGCTCTGTGCATCGCGGCTGCTGCCCGGTGCAGGCGGCGGGTCGCCTGCCCGGCGCGGGGCATGGGGTGAGAGGGGAAGACCCCTCTACACCCC
>CAMBWG010000254.1 GCA_945871415.1 uncultured Desulfovibrio sp. | reverse complement strand
ATCCTCCCCTGATAAAAGCGCGCTGGGGAAGGGATGGGGGGCTTGGGGGGAAGGGGAACCCCTCTCGCGCTAGCAGAGGGGTTCCCCTTCCCCCCAACAATCTGGGATTACTACGCCCTAAGACGTCCGCAGGGTTTCCATAAGTTCCTTGAGCTGGGCGACCTGCTGACCGAGTTCGTTGATGGCCGCGTTGGCATCGGTCATGCGCTGCGACGTCTGATGCGACATTTCCGACACCCGGCTGATGATCTTGGCGACTTCGTTGTTGGCAACGGAGGCTTCTTCGCTGGCGGTTGCAATGCTGTGCGTCTGTTCGGCGGAGCTTTCGGCATCAAGCACGATGGCGTCGAGAGAGGAGCCGGACTGCTCGGCAAGACCGGCGGCGGCTTCGATTTCCGTAATGGCCCGGCCCATGCTGTCGCTGCTGTTGCGGACGCTGTTCTGTATGCTGGCAATGGCCTTGCCCACGTCGTCGGTGGACGCCATGGTCTTTTCGGCCAGCTTGCGCACCTCGTCGGCCACCACGGCAAACCCGCGTCCGGCTTCTCCGGCGCGCGCGGCCTCGATGGCGGCATTGAGGGCCAGAAGGTTAGTCTGGTCCGCAATGTCGGAGATGACGTCCATGATACGGCTGATGGCGTCGGTTTGTTCATTAAGGTGGGTCATATCCGTCTGGAGCTGCTTGGCGGTGTCGGAAAGCTGCGAGATGTGATCCACGGCCTGTCGTACAATATCGGCCCCTTCCCGGGCCTTCCGGGATGTGCCCATGACAATGTCCGCCGTGGCGGCCACGTTGTGGGCCACTTCCTGGGCGGAAGCGTTGCTTTCCGACATGGCCGTGGCGGCCTCGTCAAGGTGCGCGGCTGTCTGGCGGGCCGCCTGATCGGCCTGATCCACCTGTGCGGTCAGCTGGGACGTGGCCGTTGCGATGACACTGGTGGACTGGGCAAGCGTTTCCGCCACTTCCAGCATATGCAGACGTTTGCTTTCGGCCTCGTTCAGGGCGGCATTGGCCTTGTCCGTGGCCTCCGTGGCGGCTGCCGTCTGCCGCTGCGCTTCGGCGGTGCTGGCCTCGGCTTCGTGTATCAGTCCGGACAATTTGATGATCATGTTGCGGAGGGCCGTGTGCAGACGCAGGAGTTCACCGTAGAAGAACTTCTGATCAACTCGGTAATCCAGTTTGCCGGCGGCAATGGCGTCCGCCGCATCCACAATCATGTCGAGGGGGCGACAGATGGAACGGGAAACCATCAGACCGACGCCCAGCATGACGACGGCAATAAGCGCCGTCAGGCCGCAGAGGATCTGCGCCGCCCGGGTGGCGGGCGCAAAGATTTCCTCACAGGACTGGATATAGAAAATGCGCCAGCCCTGCGGCGTGGTCACGGCCGTGGCCAGTACCGGAACGCCGCGAAGCTCTGTCTTCACATTTCCGTCCGGAACGTCATGAAGAGCTTCCCAGTCATCGTCCTTTACATCCTCGCCCAGAATCTTCTGTTCCATGTCGGGATACCGGGGCGCGCTGAGTATACGATGCGAACCGTCAAACAGAACAAAGCCGCCGGTCTTGCCCGAGTTCATCTGGGCGACAAGAGACGTCAGTCTGTCCAGCGGCAGATCCAGACCGATGACGCCGATCAGGCTGTTGTTCGCGTCGCGCAGCTGATGCGTGGCGGAAACGACAATCTGATTGTTGGTGAGGGAAACGTAGGAGTCGCTCAGCCCGGCGGCCTCGGGGGAGGAAAAGCGGCTGGTGTACCAGTCACGCCGGCGCATGTCCATGCCGGCCGGCAGAGTATCGTCCGGCAGCGTGGCAATGTAGGCGCCATTGCTGAAGGTTGCGTAAATTTCCGATACGGCGGGTCTGGAGGAAAGCTGCGTCAGCAGAGGCTTGAGCGCCTGCCGGGCCTCGGGAGACAGATCGTCATGCCGCAGGCGGAAGTCCGTCTGCACGGGCAGTCTGGGAAAGACGTGCTGCCCGCTCAGAAAGTCCGGATCTCTGGAGAGGCTTTCAAGGCAGTTGTCGGCGTCTTCCAGAAGGGAAGATATATGCTGGGAGAAAATGCGCAGCGCCTGCGTGGAAGCCTGCTGAAACGTGGCTTCGGCGGTTGTGCGCATGCTGTAGAGGGAAAGGGCCGTGGCGCCCCCGCCCATGACCAGAATGGCAAGCGTGATACCGGCAATAATCCGCGCCTTTACGGTAAGTGTGCATGAGAACATGAGGAATGTCCTGTGATTGTTTTACTTCCGGGACAAGCTGGAGCATTTTACCATTGAGAAGGTAAAATGCGAGGCGGCAGCACAGCGCAGCCCGGCCAAAATCGAGCGGAAAAACAGCACTTTTTCCGCGAAACAACAGGCCGTATGATTTGAAGCGCGCAGCGTTTCAAACTGAAAATGCTCTAGTGTAAACAAGGGGAAATTGCAAGATTTTCAGGGAAAGAAAGGTGTCTTTTCTCTCTTTTTCCTGACGTTACTGTTTTTTTTGCTTTTATGGGAAGCTGATAAAGTTGCATCAGATCTGTTCCGATGGCATTGCAGCATAGCTGTAAAGTCAGTAAAAGAGTGTATTTTCTGATGTGTTGCAGCAGCGCATATAGAGTGAATTCATTACTTTTATGAACAGAATATGTTCATGTTCAGAGGAGCTGAACGGCCTGTTTTCCAGAAATTGCTGTTGCGGCTGTATGATGAAATTTATGGATGTCCTCAGATAACTTGTCTCCTCATGTCATGGAAAGACAGGGTAAAATCCTGAGCAGCAGATTTTTTGTCGTGAGAATCAGAAACTATACAGGGAGATCCATGTGATAAAAAATTATAGTAATATATTTTATCATTAAATAGTAAAATTTTATTAAAAATATCATTGTAGTATGAGTTTTGTATATTTATGCTTTGTTTAATATAACACATGTGTTGCGATAATTATGAATTTTTTCATAGTAAAGTGTTGTTTTTTATGTCGGTGAAAGAGCAGAATACCTGTGATAAAAGATGCTGAAGGGATTACGCCGCCCGTGGACTGCATTTCCGGCATTTTTGAAAAACTGCGTCGCGGCGTGGGAAAGTCCCTTTTCCGGGGCGTGGGATTGTTGTGAAAAACGGGGCTTTGTCTTTTGCGGCGGCAATTTGCGCTATGGCATCCTTTTCGGTATAAGGAGGGGAGGAGTCCCGGCATAACGCCGGGACATGTCAACCTCCAAGAAGGAGTGTCCGTATGAAGTTGGGCAAAAAGCTTGCCGGCATGGCGCTGGCGGCGCTGGCTTTCGGTCTGGTGGGCGGTCAGGCTCTGGCTGCCGACCCTGTCAAAATCGGCGTGTATCTGCCTCTGACCGGACAGAATGCCTTTGGCGGCCAGCTTGAGCTGGAAGGCGTGCAGCTTGCCAACAAGCAGATGCCGACCGTGCTTGACGGTCGTCCTGTCGAACTGGTTATCGTCGATAACAAGTCCGACAAGGTGGAAGCCGCCAACGCGGTGAAACGTCTGATCGAACGTGACAAGGTTGCCGCTCTGATCGGTTCCTACGGTTCCTCGCTGGCCATGGCCGGCGCGGAAATCACCGAAAAGGCCAAGGTTCCCGGCGTGGGCACGTCCTGCACCAATCCGCTGGTGACCATGGGCAAGAAGTATTACTTCCGTGCCTGCTTCATCGACCCGTATCAGGGCGCTGCCGCGGCCACCTATGCCGTGGAAAAGCTCGGTTTCAAAAAGGCCGCGGTACTCATGGAAATGACCAATGACTACGCCGTGGGCCTTGCCAACTTCTTCAGCCGCGCCTTCAAGAAGCAGGGAGGCGAAATCGTCGCCAACCTCAAGTACAGCGCCGGCGATCAGGACTTTACCGCGCAGCTGACCGAGCTGATTTCCAAGAAGCCCGACATCGTCTTCATGCCCGCCTACTTTGCCGAAGGCGCTATTATCATGAAGCAGGCGCGCGAACTGGGGGCGACCTTCCGTCTCATGGGCGCCGATGCCATGGACAACCCCGATACGGTCAAGCTGGCGGGCAAGGCGGCCGAAGGCTTCCTGCACACCACCTTCCCTTATGATCCCAAGATGAAGGAAATGAGCCCCGAAGCCGCCAAGTTCACCGAAGCCTGGCGCGCGGCCTATCCTGAAAAGGAAACCAACGTCAACGGCGCTCTGGGTTACAACAGCTACTTCCTGATC